>CAZDSQ010000025.1:0-23854 GCA_964508295.1 uncultured Oscillospiraceae bacterium
TAGCATTTTTTGAAAAAATTGTAGGGACCGGCGTCCTCGACGGTCCTCAACAATGTTGGATACAATCCTTGTGGACCGTCGAGGACGCCGGTCCCTACAAAATGAATTTAGGAGCTGTTTTTTGCCCACTTCGTCAGAGTGAGCCTTATTTGCTATTATCCTATAAAGTTATTTAGGACTATTTGTCCTAAATCCTCACAGGGCGAAAAATATGTGCTATTATGGTGCGGGGTGATGAAAATGAAATTCAGAATTAAACAACACAGAGAGGAAAACAACGTAACACAAAGCGAAACAGCAGAGCTTTTAGGAATTACAATTAAAGAGGTTGATAAGATGGAAAACGATGATAATGTCATTAGATCAAGTTGATGTATAGTGCTTGGCAAAATATTATAAAACAAACATGGATTACTTACTTGGGCTCTCTGACATAAAAAACCGTACAAAAAAATAGTGGAATTTCCCAAAAGGAAATCCTTTTTTGTTGCCATTTTATTTTAAATGTGCTATACTGTATAAAGTATCATAATTTAGGAGAAAAAAATGAAAAAAGTTGTTTCGATAATTGTTTTGGCGGCGCTTGTTTTGTGCTTTGCTGCCTGCAGTAATACAAATACAGGCTCCTCTTCGCTAACCTCGGGCGAGATAGCATACAATGAGAATGGTGAAGTTGTTAGTGCTGATGAGCACGATCATGACCATACAGGAACAGGTTCATCAACATCGAAAAATAACGGAAGCAGCGCTGATAATGGCAACGGTACTTCAAGCAAAGTCAGTGCAAGCCGACCTAATGTGACCAGACCCACCATAATAGT
The DNA here is from genome assembly GCA_964508295.1 of uncultured Oscillospiraceae bacterium. Lineage (GTDB taxonomy): Bacteria > Bacillota > Clostridia > Oscillospirales > Ruminococcaceae > SIG578. Next base: position 822 of record CAZDSQ010000025.1, read on the forward strand.
TGAGGAAAAGGAAAATTTAACTGCTTCTGCGCCTGAAATTTCAGTTAAGGAAGATGCTGTTAATAAAACCTGGTCGATATATTTTGCGCCTGACGATTTAAGTAGTACACTTAATGTTGATGCTCTTTCGGCGGGCATTTCGATAAGAGAAACCGCAAACGGAAAATTGGTGGCAAGCTATGCAATGATAGGCTACAGCAGAGTCTTCATTGACTCTATTACCGACCCCGAGAGATACGCTATTGCTGATTCCATAACATATGACTGGAAATATTATTATGATATGGAAAATAAAAAAGGCCTGTATTTTTCGTGGAGCTCGCTTAATATAGATAACGATGACAAAGTGTGGAACTTTGATGATGTTCTAAGTGAGTATAAAGATATTCTTGTGGACGACGAGGGCTTCATCAATCTTCCCTCGGAGATTTTCGGCAAGAGGGTTATTTATCAGGGAATGTATGTTCCCTGCAAATACGACACAAAGACGGGAAAGCTCGAAATTGAGGGCAAATTTCCTCTTAAAGACCTCTATATAGAGGGAGCTGTAGGCACGGGAAAATATAAAATTGACGGAAAGGTCTATTCCTTTAACTGATAAAAGAGCGCTGATTTGAGGCACACTTCCTTACGGAGTGTATCCCTTTCAGCACTCTTTTGTTTTTTGTTACACAGAAAAAATAAGCGAAAAAACTTAATGGATTTTTAATGTTTCGAGCCTAATAAAATGTAGACAGACGGAAGATTTTATGCTATAATATAAGTTGAATTAAAATCGGGAAACTATACTCTGTTTTAGAGGGAGGAAAGCCAATGCTCACGCTGGGAATTGACCCAGGATATGCCATTATCGGCTGGGGACTTATTGACTACAGCGGCGCTCGCCTTACCCCCGTTGCCTTCGGTGCAGTTACAACGCAGGCGGGAGAGCCTTTCCCTCAAAGGCTGCTTAAAATAAGCGAGGGAATTGGCGAAATTCTCGACAGATTTCGTCCGCAGGCGGTGTCGATAGAAAAGCTCTATTTTAATTCTAATACAACAACCGCCATTGATGTTGCGCAGGCCAGAGGCGTTATTGTTGCTGAGGCGGCGCGCAGAAATATAGATATTTTTGAATATACACCGCTACAAGTCAAACAAGCGGTGGTGGGTTACGGCAGGGCAGAAAAAAAGCAGGTTATGGAAATGACAAGGCAGCTTCTAAAGCTCAAAAGCGTTCCCAAGCCCGACGATACTGCCGACGCACTTGCCATAGCAATTTGTCACGCGCATAGCTTCCATTCGCAAAGCTATGAGCTGCTTAAAAGAACTAAAGCTTAGGAGGAATAAAGGTGATCTACTCGCTTACAGGCCGTCTTGTCCACAAGCAAAACGGAATCGCAGTTGTTGAATGTGCAGGCGTGGGCTATGGCTGCCAGACCACCAACCAGACCCTCTCGCGCCTTAGCGGCGATACTGTTACCCTTTTTACCTATATGCACATCACCGAAAACTCGCTCGACCTTTTCGGCTTTGCCAGCCGTGATGAGCTTGAAATGTTTAAGCTGCTTATTTCGGTGTCGGGAGTCGGCCCCAAAGCCGCTCTCGCCATCTTAAACGAATATGCTCCCGATAGACTTGTTCTCTTTATCGCCTCGGGCGATGCCAAGATGATAACCAAGGCGCAGGGAGTCGGCCCTAAGCTCGCGCAGAGAATTGTGCTGGAGCTTAAGGACAAGGCGGCAAAAATGCTTCCAAGCGGAGTAATTGCCGCGCCTGATGATATTTTCTCGAGCAGTAGCGAGAGAAGCGTCGGCTCTGATAGCTTTTCGGAGGCGATCGGCGCACTTGTTTCGCTTGGATATAACAGGAGCGAGGCTGTGCAGGCTCTTTCGGGAGTGGACGCTAAGCTTTCGTCAGATGATATGATAAGAGAAGCTTTGAGAAAATTAGCAAGAATGTAATTGAGAGGAGGAGCGAAATATGCCATTTGAGGATTTTGAAACCATTTTAGAGGACAGAATAATAATGCCCGAATACAGTGCGCAGGACATAGAGACCGAAATTTCGCTTCGCCCCAAGACTTTAGGCGAGTATGTCGGTCAGCAAAAGGCTAAGGAAAATCTTAAGATATATATTGACGCTGCTCGCCAGAGAAGAGAGTCTTTAGACCACGTTCTTCTTTACGGACCTCCGGGACTTGGTAAGACCACCCTTGCAGGCATTGTTGCGAACGAAATGAATGTCAACATCCGCGTAACCAGCGGCCCTGCAATCGAAAAGCCGGGCGACCTTGCGGCGCTTCTTACCGGTCTTGACGAGGGTGACATTCTTTTCATAGACGAAATCCACAGACTTTCGAGAGCGGTTGAGGAAATTCTCTATCCCGCTATGGAGGACTATGCGCTGGATATTATTATCGGCAAAGGCCCGTCGGCACGCTCGATAAGGCTGGACCTTAAAAAGTTTACTCTTATAGGCGCAACAACAAGGGCAGGTCAGCTTTCGGCTCCCCTTAGAGATAGATTTGGCGTTCTGCTCAGACTTGAGCTCTATACGCCTGAGGAGCTTTGCTCCATTATCCGCCGCAGTGCAGGACTTTTAGATATTGACTGCGAGCAGGAGGGCGTAATGGAAATTGCAAAGCGCTCGAGAGGAACTCCGCGAATTGCAAACCGCCTTTTAAAAAGAGTTCGCGATTTTGCAGAGGTTCTGGGTGACGGTAATATCACAAGAGAGATTGCCGACAAGGCGCTCCTTCGCCTTGAAATTGACGATATGGGTCTTGACAGCATTGACAGAAGAATGTTAGAGACTATAATAAAGGCCTACAACGGCGGCCCCGTCGGCCTTGAAACCCTTGCCGCCGCAATCGGTGAGGAAACGGTAACGCTTGAGGACGTTTATGAGCCTTACCTTATGCAGATTGGCTTTTTGAGCCGCACCCCGCGCGGCAGATGCGTAACTGCCGCGGCCTGCGAGCATCTTAATTTAAAGCCGCAGACTAAGGAAAACGGACAGATTACCTTTTAAGTAACAGGAGAAAATATGAGAGTCAGCAGTAGCTTTTCAGAATACAGATTACTGGATACATCATCGGGCGAGCGCCTTGAAAAATGGGGCGACGTAACGCTCATAAGACCCGACCCGCAGATAATTTGGAAGACTCCCAAGGACAGAGAGTGGGATAAGGCAGATGCCCGCTATATCCGCTCAAACAAGGGCGGCGGACATTGGGAGACTTATAATAAAACTAAAGAGAGCTGGAATGTACGCTTTGGCGACATTACAATGCTCGTTCGACCCACGGGATTTAAGCACACGGGTGTTTTTCCCGAGCAGGCGGTAAACTGGGAGCTTTTCGATAAGATTATCCGCGAGGCAGGCAGACCCATCTCAGTCTTAAACCTCTTTGCCTACACGGGCGGCGCAACCCTTGCCTGCGCAAATGCGGGAGCAAGCGTCTGCCACGTTGACGCTTCAAAGGGTATGGTCTCCTGGGCGAGAGAAAATGCCGATCTCTCGGGACTTTCAGATGCCCCTATCCGCTGGATAGTTGACGACTGCAAGAAGTTTGTCGAGCGCGAAATTCGCCGCGGCAGAAGATACGATGCCGTTATTATGGACCCTCCCTCCTATGGCAGAGGCCCCAGCGGCGAGGTCTGGCAGTTAGAAGAGCAGGTTTACGATTTAGTAAAGCTCTGCGCAGGAGTTTTGAGTGACAATCCCTTGTTCTTTGTGATAAATTCCTACACTGCGGGCCTTACCCCCTCGGTTATGAAATACGTGCTCAGCCAGACGGTTGCATTAGGCCGCGGCGGCGAAACGACTGCCGACGAAATCGGAATTTTAGTTGAAAAAACAGGTCAGTGCCTGCCTTGCGGCAGCACTGCGATCTGGATGCAGAAATAAAGAAGGAAGATATATGCAAGAAACCCTTATCCGCTGTGAAAACGTTTCCTTTCAGTACGGAGAGGAGCGGGATATGCTCACGGCGCTGAAAAATATTGATCTTGAAATAAAACGCGGCGAGTTCGTCGCCATTTTGGGACATAACGGAAGCGGCAAGTCGACCTTGGCAAAGCACTTTAACGGCGTTCTTATCCCCACAAATGAGGGCAGAGTGCTGGTTGGAGGTATCGACACTAAGGACGAAGAGCGGATTTTTGAAGTTCGCCGTCAGGTCGGTATGGTTTTTCAAAACCCCGACAATCAGATAGTTGCAACGGTGGTCGAAGAGGACGTTGCTTTCGCACCCGAAAACCTCGGCGTAAAGCCTAAAGAAATTCGCAAAAGAGTTGACGAGGCGCTAGAGGCAGTAGGAATGAGCGAGTATAAAAAGCACGCTCCGCATAAGCTCTCTGGCGGTCAGAAGCAGAGGGTGGCAATCGCGGGAGTTCTTGCAATGCAGAGCGACTGTATAGTTTTAGATGAGCCCACCGCAATGCTCGACCCTCAGGGCAGAGAACAGGTTATTTCCACCATCGTAAAGCTGGCCAGAGAGCAGGGCAAGACGGTTGTCCTCATCACTCATTTTATGGAAGAGGCGGCGCTCTGCGATAGAGTTATAGTTATGAATGACGGAGAGATTATGCTCGACGGCACGCCCAAAGAGGTCTTCTCAAAAAGGGCAGAGCTAAAAAAGGTCGGGCTTTCGGTGCCCGCTGTTACCGAGCTTTGTGCCATTTTAAATGAGAGCGGGCTTGATATTTCGCCCGACATAATTTCGGAAGAAGAATGTCTTAAAGAGGTTTCAAGAGTCCTTAAAGGATAGCAAATTGGAGGAAAACAAATTGTCAATCATAAAGGTTTCTGATTTGACATACTGCTACGGCAAGGGTACCCCCTTTGAAAAGGTCGCCCTTGATAACGTCAGCTTTAATATAGAAAAAGGCGAGTTTGTTGCCATAATCGGCCACACAGGCAGCGGAAAATCGACCCTTGTTTCTCACTTAAATGGGTTATTGCGTGCAGATAGCGGCACTGTCGAGCTGGACGGCGAGAACATCTTTAAAAAGGGTTACAACCTGCGCTCTGTGCGGTTTAAGGTGGGGCTTGTTTTTCAGTATCCCGAGTATCAGCTTTTTGAGGAAACTGTTTATAAGGATATAGCTTTCGGTCCTAAGAATATGGGTCTTTCTGACGAGGAAGTCAAGGAAAGGGTCATCTGGGCGGCAAAGGCGCTCGAGATAAAGCCCGAGATTTTAAACAAATCCCCCTTCGAGCTTTCGGGCGGACAAAAGCGCAGGGTCGCTATCGCGGGAGTTATCGCAATGCGCCCCGAGGTACTGGTGCTCGATGAGCCCGCCGCGGGACTTGACCCCGCAGGCAGAGATAGGGTGATGCGCCTTATAACCGACTACCGCGATAGGACGGGTAGCACAGTTGTTATAGTTTCTCACTCGATGGAAACTGCGGCAAGATATGCCGACAAGGTGGTTGTTTTAAATAACGGTAAGATCTTTATGTGTGGCAGTCCCGATAAGGTTTTCAGCCGCGCAGACGAGATAGAAAAGATAGGGCTCAGCCTGCCCCCTGTAACAAGGCTGGTTCACTCTCTCATTAAAGAGGGGTACGACCTGCCTGAAAACATCTACACCGCACAGCAGGCGGCAGAGGCTCTCCTCTCTCTAAAAAGGAAAGGGGGCGAGCGGTAATGGGCGATATAACCATCGGTCAGATGTACCCTGCAAACTCGGTAGTGCATAGGCTTGACCCGAGATTTAAGATAGTATTTACCATTATGTTTGTCGTAATGCTCTTTACGGCAGGCTCGGCGCTAACTGTGGCGGTCAACGCGGCGTTTGTGCTGGGAGCGTATATTCTTGCAAAAATTCCCCTGAAAATGCTTGTAAAGACCCTGCGCCCCGTAATTCCCATTGTGGTATTTATGCTCATTTTCAACGTGCTTTTCTACAGCGGTGAAACGGTGCTTTTTAAGCTGTGGATATTTAAAATCACACTTGAGGGTCTTAAGTCGGCGGTGTTTATGGTGTTCCGCATAGTGCTTATAGTTGCGGGAACCTCTCTGCTGACCTACACCACCTCGTCTATAGAGCTTACCGACGCTATTGAAAGCCTGCTTTCACCACTTAAGAAGCTCAGGTTCCCTGTTCATGAGCTTGCAATGATGATGACCATTGCTCTGCGCTTTATCCCGACTCTTATTGAGGAAACTCAGAAAATTATGTCAGCACAGAAGGCAAGAGGAGCAGATTTCGAGAGTGGAAACCTATTAGCGAGGGCAAAGGCTCTGCTTCCCATTTTAATTCCGCTTTTCATTTCGGCTATTAAGAGGGCGAGCGAGCTTGCAACCGCTATGGAAAGCCGCTGCTACCATAACGGAATAGGCAGAACAAGGCTTAAAACCCTAAAAAGCGGCAAGAATGATATTGTCGCATTAACCGCGATGACAGCCATTTTGTCGCTGGTTATTGCACTTTCGTTTTTAAACCTCTAATTTTGTGTAAAGGAGAGATACCCAGTGCCAAAAGTGAGAACTCTTGCGGTTAAAATCAGATTTCTCGGCGCAGGGTATCACGGCTTTCAGCGCCAGCAAAATGCCCTTACAATTCAAGAGGTAATTGAGAACGCTTTGCAAAAAATCCTCGGACAGCCGACAGTTATTTTCGGCTGCAGCAGAACTGACACAGGCGTTTCGGCTTATGAGTATGTTTTCAGCTTTAAAACTCAAAACCCTATCACAACCGAAAAGCTTAGAGGCGCCTTAAATCACTTTCTGCCCAATGATATTGCCGCGCTTGACGCGGCAGAAACAGACGAGAATTTTCACGCAAGGTATGACACAAAGGAAAAAGAATATGAATATATAGTGCGCAACTCAAGGCAGAAAGACCCCTTTTGCGAGGGCAGGGTGTACAGGTACGGAATCACCCGACTTGACGAAAACCTCTTAAACAGAGCGGCGGCGCATTTTGTGGGTAGGCATGATTTTTCGGCTTTCTGCTCAATGCACGACGGTGCAAAATGCCACGTGAGAACCATTACACACGCTTCTGTTAAAAGATGCGGCGACGATGTTATATTTACCTTTCGTGCAGACGGATTTCTCTACAATATGGTGCGCATAATGGTCGGAACTCTGCTTTTTGTAAACGAGAGTAAAATTGATGAAAATGATATTCCCAAGATCACAGAAAGCCGTGATAGAAAAAACGCAGGAATGACCGCCGATGCCAGCGGACTTTACTTAAAAAAGGTAATTTACGATAACGATCCATTTAACAAGAGGGAGGAAACCAATGGCTGAAGTTAGAGAAATACGAAACGCCATGCGCAAAAAAAAGCGCAACCGCACCATTCGTAGAATATGCATTGTTGTGATCCTTCTTGCCCTTGTGGTCGCAGTTATTATAAATCGTGATAATTTGACCCCTGAGGCTATCTCGCAGTGGCTTTCCGGCTCGGTTTCGGCAAACAGCGGAGAGGAGGGCTTCCCAGTAAGTCTGCCGTCAGGAGAAACAGTCTCTTTGGTAGGTGTGGGGAGTAATGTTGCCCTTACAACCCAGACAAACACATATTTCTACTCGGCCAGAGGCAAAGAACTAAGAAGCCTACAACATTCTTGTCAAGATGTTCAAGCTAAGGCTGCGGGAGATAACCTGTTATTATATTCCGTGGGCGGAAACAAGGTGCTTGTTGAAACAAAGTCAAGAAATGCTGCTTCGGTTGAGCCTAAAAATAAAATAATTACAGGTGAAATCAGCAAAAACGGAAGATTTGCTATAGCAACAGAATCGGATATTTATACATCTGAAATGACGGTATATGATAAAAACGGAAACGCTGTTTTTAAATGGACTCCGTCAGGCTCGGTCATAACAAGCCTTGCTTTATCAGAGGATGGTCGCTCGGTTTTGGCAGCAACCGTTTATACAGAGGGCGGCGTTCTTATGACCGGTATTCACCTTTTTGAAACGGGAACATCTGACGCACTTTTTTCGTACAAACTTCAGGATGAGATAGTGATTTCTATGTCGGTTTATAAAAATTATGTGAGGGTTATCACCGATGCCTCTGTTACTGATATAGATAATAGCGGTCAGCTTATCGGACGACTTAGCTTTGATGAGAAGAAGCTTATAGGAAATATTGAGTGCGGTGATACAAGTGTGCTCGTTTTTGAGGATGTAAACGACCCGAGTAAGAGTACTTTTGAAATAGTAAATAATAAGACCGCAGTAAAGGCACAGGCATCAGTAAGTAAGGCTGTTTTGTCCGTTGCTTCTGACGGAAATGATATATATCTGGCGGCAGACGATGAGGTTATGAAATTTTCGTCGACAACTGCCGTTAAAACAGGTAGCTGTAAAATAGAACACGGAGCAGAAAGGCTTACCGTTTCTTCGGCAGGAGCATTTGTAATAACCTCTGCATCCGAGCTTTTAAGGCCTGAACTAAAATAAATTTGAGGTGAATATTTATGGAATGGGTAATCGGAATTTTAATTGACTTGATAATTGTAGGCATAGTTGTTATTTGTGCAAGGAAAGGAGCAAAGAACGGCTTTGCAAAAACCTTGGTTGGCTTTTTTGCCTTTGCTGTTGCAATAGTTCTTGCAGGCGTGCTGTGTGCGCCCGCCGCAAATCTTGTTTACGATAAGGGTTTAAGAGAGCCTATCGAGAACACAGTTTACAGCACAGTTGAGGAAAACTTTGTCGGTGGTGAGCTTGTAGGTACCACTGAGCAGATATCACAGTTTGTAGATGAGGGAATAAGCAAACTTCCTTCGTTTATAAAGAGATTAACAGGTATCGAGGATAAAAAGGATGCTGTTTTGGAAACAGTTAACGAGCTTAAATCGGCGGAAATCAAAGAGATAACCGACGAGATAGTTGCAAAATATGTAGGTCCCGTTGTAATCAGAATTTTGAGCATATTCGTGTTTATAATCTTGTTTGTGGTCCTGCTTCTTATCTGCAAGCTGCTCTCAAAGGGGTTAAAGCTTGTAAACAAGCTGCCTCTTATCGGTAAGCTCAATGCTTTACTCGGCGGAGTTTTAGGTCTGCTTCAGGGTGCCATCATTGTACTTATCATAAGCTGGGTGCTTGTTGCAATCACCAGTGACGGCGGCTCTTTCTTAGGAATAATCAGCGCAGAAACAATTGGGTCGTCACTTGTTCTGAAAACCGTTTCTACATACAACCCGCTTAACTTGATTCTTTCAAAGCTTACTTTCTAAAATATAAGGACTAAAAAGGACAGAAGGACTGTAAAATGGAAAACAAGGTAGCCAAAAACTTAAATGTTCCAAATATGCTGTCGGTAATGCGCATTTTGCTTATTCCCGTTTTCATAGTCTTTTATATGAAGGCGGACAGCGAGCACTACGATTACTACGCCTATGCGGCGTCTGCTCTCGTAGCGTCGGGGCTCTCCGATTTGTTTGACGGTGTTATCGCCAGAAAATTTAATCAGATAACCGAGCTGGGCAAAATTCTTGACCCCATTGCCGACAAGCTCACACAGCTTGCAGTTGTGATCTGCGTTGCTATCAAGCTTAATAATCCCATTTTGTCGTTGGCTCTTATGGGCTTTGTGGTAAAAGAGGTGCTGATGCTTGTGGGCGGATTTATTATCCTGCGCAAGAAAATTGCAATGCAGGCTTCAAAATGGTACGGCAAGATCGCAACGGCGGTGTTCTATGTTGTAATGGCGGCAATCGCGCTGTTCGAGGGAATACCAACCGAAATTGCCTTTGTTATGATTTTGGTAGCGCTTGCATTTATGCTGGTTGCGTTTGTGGGATATATAAACGATTTTATCCGCATAATGCGCGAAAATAAAAGGTCGGTAAACGACTAAACTTTTAGTAAAACCTTAAGGAGATACTCTATGCTTTGTTCTCGTTGCAAGAAAAGACAGGCGGTTGTTTTTATGACAACTATGGAAGGCAGTAACCCCAAAAACGAGGGGCTTTGCTTGGTGTGTGCCAAGGAGCTTGGAATCGGTCCCGTTAACGATATGATAAAGTCAATGGGGCTTGATGATGAGCAGATCCAAGCGCTCAGCGAGCAGATGAACGATATGTTCGGCGAAAACGGCGAGGGACTCGGTGACCTGTTTGAAGCAGGCGGCGCCCAGACCTTCCCACTTAGTGCCGAGCTTTCCTCGAAGGACGGCGCTGACAAGACCGATGCCAAGGATAAAAAAGACGAGCAGAAAAAGAAAAAAAGCAAGTTTAAATATCTCGAGAGCTTTTGCGATAACCTGACCCGCAAGGCAAGAGAAAACAAGCTCGACGCCATTATCGGCAGAGAAAAGGAAATGGCGAGAGTTGTTCAAATTCTTTGTCGCCGCAGTAAAAATAATCCCTGCCTTATAGGCGAGCCGGGTGTTGGTAAGACTGCTATCGTTGAGGGTATTGCTTTAAAAATTGCAAACGGCGATGTTCCCGCCCGCCTTGCTGATAAAGAGCTTTATTTACTTGACCTTACAGCCCTCGTTGCAGGAACGCAGTTTCGAGGCCAGTTTGAAAGCCGCATAAAAGGACTTATTGACGAGGTAAAGGCGGCGGGAAATATTATTCTCTTTGTTGACGAGGTTCACAACCTTGTGGGCGCGGGCGAGTCAGAAGGCAGTATGAACGCCGCGAATATCCTAAAGCCTGCTCTTTCCCGCGGTGAAATTCAGGTTATCGGCGCAACGACCTTCTCAGAGTACCGCAAGTATATTGAAAAGGACGCCGCGCTTGAGCGCCGCTTCCAACCCGTAACCGTTGACGAGCCGAGCATTAATGAGACAATAGAGCTTATCCGCGGAATTAAGGGCTACTATGAGGATTACCACAACGCCGTGGTCAGCGATGATATCGCCGCCCGCGCGGTAATCCTTTCAGAAAGATATATCACAGACAGATTTTTGCCCGACAAGGCAATTGACCTGATAGATGAGGCTTGCGCCTACGCTTGTCTGAGGAACCTTATTTTAAGCGAGGCTGAGAAGAAGCAGAGAGAACTTAAAATGCTTAAAAGCCGCGAAGGCTCTCTCGCAGGAGAGGAAAATGTTGATTTTGAGGCACTGGCTTTGGTGCGCGCAGATATTTGCAAGGCCGAGCAGGAGGTGGAAAGAATCGACCTCGACTCGCTCAAAACTCAGGTAACAGTCCGCGACCTTGCGGGAGTTATCGAGCTGTGGACAGGTATCCCTGCTTCTAAAATTGAGGAAAGTGAGAGAGGGAAGCTCTCTGCAATGAGAGAAAACCTCAAGGCTAACATAATCGGTCAGGACAGCGCTATAGACAGCGTTGCCCGCGCGATAACAAGAAACAGAGCAGGCCTTTCAAAAAGGGCTCGCCCCGCATCCTTTATATTTGTAGGGCCGACGGGTGTCGGCAAGACCGAGTTAGTTAAAAGGCTTGCCGCCGAGCTTTTTGACGGCTGTGACCCGCTTATCAGACTTGATATGTCCGAGTATATGGAAAAGCACGCCGTTTCAAAAATCATCGGTTCGCCTCCGGGATACGTTGGCTATGACGAAGCGGGTCAGCTTACCGAAAAGGTGCGCCGCAAGCCGTATAGTGTTATCCTTTTTGACGAGATAGAAAAAGCACACCCCGATGTTATGAATATTCTGCTTCAGATCTTAGATGAGGGCAGAATAACCGATGCCCACGGTAGAACTGTAAACTTTGAGCACACCGTTATTGTTATGACCTCAAACGCTGGCTCTGACAAGGCGGGCTACGGTCTTGGCTTTAACAAGAGCGAGCAAGAGCTATCGGGCGAAAAGGCGCGAAAAGCTCTTTCAGAATTCCTGCGGCCCGAGTTTATTGCAAGGGTTGACGAGGTCGTGGTCTTTAACCCATTAACCGCAGAAAACCTTGAGAAGATTGCCTCGCTTATGATTGATGAACTGCGCCCCGCACTTGAGGATAGAGGCATAGAACTCATAGTCGATGATAGTGCGCTAAAGGCAGTTTGTGATAAAGCAAACGGCGGAAAATATGCTGCAAGAGATTTAAGGCATACCATTCGCCGCGAAATTGAGGACCCCATTGCCGCCGCTTACACAGAGAGCGAGGAAGGCAGCATAAAAAGTTTTAAGGTCTCCGCCGAAAACGGCGAGATCTTAGTTACAAAAGAGTAAGTTTTAAAGGAAAGGAGCAGAAAAATGAAAGGCACAAAAATAGTAGCTTTAATAATGGTTTTGGCAGTATTTGCGGGTCTGTTCTGCTCCTGCCGAGGCTCTTTTTCAGAGGGTGGAGCGCTTATAACCGCGCCGACTCTGTTCGAGGAGCAGGATGAGATAATGCGCGCCCTAAGGCGCAGCGCAGGCGATAAGATAACCTTGGAATATCCGAGAACGGGCGAAAACCGCTCGGCGTTTATCCTTTCGGATATTGACGGCGACAGCGAGAGCGAGGCACTTGCCTTTTATCGCCCCGCATCTGACAAGCTTAATCAGGATATAATCCATATCAACGTCCTTGACAACACCGAGAAAAACGGCTGGATCTCTATGTGTGATATAGTCGGTCTTGCCTCGTCGATAGACAGGGTGAGCATTGCCGATTTTGCTGACAGAAAAGAGATAATAGTCGGCTGGGACGTTATGACCGATAGGGAGAAGACCCTCGTTTGCTATTCTCTTTCGTCGGGAAGCCTGGTCCGCGATTACACCGCAACCTATGTAGAGTTTGCCACAGCAGACTTCTGGGGTGAAAACGAGGGGAGCGAGCTTATAACATTAAACTATTCTTCTACAGCCGAAAACCTAACCCAGCCCACACAGCACGCGCGGCTTATAGCCTTATCTAACAAAGAGTTTAAGGTTGTTTCGAGCGTTCCACTCGATTCGAGAGTCACAGGATATAAAAGCTGTATAGCAGGAAAATATAACGAGAACTGCATCGGCTATTTTATAGACGGAGCGATAGATGCCGCAACAGTTAACACGCAGATACTCACGGTCTCAGAAAGCGGACAGATACTAAACCCGTTGCTTACTGATGAAAAGAAAACTGCGGCAGACAATGTCCACAAGCCAACATTGCTGACTCAAGACATTAACGGTGACGGAATTTACGAGGTGCCTCACCAAGAGATAGTAACGGGCTATGAAACCGTTCCCGAAAGCGAGCAGATTTTCAAAACTATTTGGAAACAGCTTGAGGGGGGCGCGCTTGTAAAAAGCCTTACAATGTATATAAACACCGCGCTCGGCTTAAGGATAATGATTCCCGAAAGCCTTGAGGGAAATATAACTCTCAAAGCAATTATGGCGCAAAATGAAATTGTTTTTTACGAATATGAGGGAAGTCTTGAAAAAAGTGACCAACCTCTGTTCAGCATAAGGGTCAGCGAAAAGGATCTGTACGAGTGGCAAAGCGGTTACGATGTTCTCTGTTCAAACGAGTTTGTTGTGGTAACTGTTAAGCTTCACAATAGCGATAACGAGCTTTGTCCCACATGGGAAAACCTTTTTGAAATGGTAGATATAATTTAAGGAGGCGGCAGTATGCGTAGAATTTTGGTGTGCGAGGACGAGGATGCAATCCGCGATTTTATAATGATAAATCTGCAGAGAGCGGGCTATCAGAGTGTCGGCGTCGGCAGCGGCGAAGAGGCGGTAAAAGCATATCTCCAAAATGACGGCAGGTTTGATGTTGCAATATTAGATGTTATGCTGCCCGGCATTGATGGCTTTGAGGTCTGCAAAACCCTTCGCCAGCACAGCCAGACCCTCGGCATTATAATGCTGACCGCTAAAACGCAGGAAATCGACAAGATCAACGGACTTATGATAGGCGCAGACGATTATGTCATAAAGCCATTCTCGCCGTCAGAGCTTACCGCGAGGATTGATGCCCTCTGCCGCCGTATAGGAGTTTCAGAGTCAGCCCCCAAAAAAGTGAGCGAACAAAATCTCGAAAGCGGCCCGTTCAGGCTTGATTTAAAAAGCAGAGTGCTTTATAAAAATGATGAGATCATCGAGGTAACGCAGGTTGAGTTTCAGATAATGGAGCTGTTTATGCGCAACACCGGAGCCGCATTAAAGCGCTCTGTAATTCTTAAAAATGTATGGGGCGAATCTTACGTCGGCGAGGAAAAGATCGTCGATGTAAACATCCGCCGCATAAGAATGAAGATAGAGAGAGAGCCGTCAAACCCAGAGTTCTTGCAAACGATTTGGGGCTACGGCTATAAATGGACAGTGCCGCAGGATTAACTTAAATAAAGGCGTGAGAAAGGGGAGGCTACTGTGATAAAGGCTCAGAAAATTACAAAACGCTGGCTTCTTAGAAGCTTTGCTATTATAGTAGTTGCCCTCGTTTCGATTGAGGCACTGGTTATTGCTCTTACAAGCAACAGCTATTACTCCTCTGCAAAGCAGACGGTACTCACCCGCGCAAGCGTTCTTAAAAACACCCTTGATTCCTATGCCGCAAATGCTGACATAGATTTTACCGAGCAGACAAGGGTCTTGATAGAAAATTTTTCAGAACGCGACAAAATGGAGCTTTTGGCAATTGACAGAAATGAAAATCCAACAATGTCCTCAAGCGGATTTCAGCCTGTTCTTTCGGGTGAAATGCCCGATCTTGTTGCCGCCCTTAAAAGTGACAGCGGTATAGGTCAGGCGGTGCAGAAGCATACAAGCGGAGAGGATATATTCTGCGTAACCATCGTATCCCCCTCGTCGTCGGGTGATATTCTGGCGCTAAGACTTATGGCATCATTAGAGCCGACAGAGAGCAGGGTTTTGAGGCTTGCTCTTATGTACATCGCTATAGGCATTGCGATGGTGGTTTTTATCCTGCTTTCAAACCTTATCTTTTTGCAGTCGATTACAAAGCCTGTAACCGAGGTTGAAAAAACCGCCCGCAGAATTGCAAGCGGAGATTTCGAGGTGCGAATAGATAATAAGTACAAGGACGAGATGGGCGACCTTTGCGACATCATCAACTATATGGCCGACGAGCTTTCGCAGAGCGAAAATATGAAAAACGAGTTTATCTCGTCGGTTTCTCACGAGCTGAGAACGCCGCTTACCGCCATAAGAGGCTGGAGCGAAACGCTGGCTGACGATGTGAACTGCAACAAGAGTATGCGCCAGAAGGGGCTTAAGGTTATCATCAGCGAAACCGAAAGGCTTTCCTCGATAGTTGAGGATCTTCTCGACTTTTCAAAAATTCAGGGTGGCAGATTTTCTATCAAAAACGAAAAAATGGATATTCTCGCAGAGCTTGAGGAGGCAATTTTGGCGTTTTCCGAAAAGGCAAAGCGCGAGGGAATAACCCTTGTTTATAACGAGCCTAAAATGCTCTCTGCTATAAGCGGCGACAGAAACAGGGTAAGGCAGGTTTTTGTAAACATTCTTGATAACGCAATCAAATATTCCGAGGCGGGCGGCACAGTTTATGTGAACGCCAGCGAGGAATATGGAATTATATATGTAAGCGTAAGGGACGAGGGTTGCGGAATAAGCCCCGAGGACCTTCCTAAAATCAAAAAGAAGTTCTTTAAAGCAAACCTCACAAAACGCGGCTCGGGAATCGGGCTTGCGGTTGTGGACGAGATAGTTACAATGCTTGGAGGAACGTTTGAAATTAAAAGTCAGCTCGGGGTCGGAACAGAGGTAATTGTTTCGTTTCCCGTTATGCAACAGGACAAGGAGGCTTAAAGCATGAGCGAAAAAAGTGAGAAAAAGTGCTGTGAGGCGGGTTTTCGCACCTCGATAGGCGGTCAGGCACTCATTGAGGGTGTTATGATGCGAGGCCCCCAAGAAACAGCAATGGCAGTAAGAACTCCCGATGGGGAGATAGTTATCGAAAAGGTCGACGACGAGAGGGATAAAAAATTCCCCAAGTTCTTTAAGCTCCCCGTAATAAGAGGCCTTGTAAACTTTGTTCAGACAATGGTTTT
Organism: uncultured Oscillospiraceae bacterium; assembly: GCA_964508295.1. Classification (GTDB taxonomy): domain Bacteria; phylum Bacillota; class Clostridia; order Oscillospirales; family Ruminococcaceae; genus SIG578. The sequence continues at coordinate 16,688 of CAZDSQ010000025.1, forward strand.
GGGTTACAAAACCATTATGCGCTCTGCCGAGCTTTCTGGATTTGAGGACGAGGAAGAGCCGAGCAAATTCGACAAATTCTTAACCGAGAAGCTGGGGGAAAAGCTCTACACTATAATCGGTATAATCGCAGGTGTTTTGGGAGTAGCGATAGCAGTTTGCCTCTTTGTTTTTGTGCCGACCTGGCTTGTTAAGCTTTTTAACACCTATGTTTTCAGCCTTGGCGTTTTTACAGCCGCGGCAGAGGGAATTATCAAAATTGCAGTCTTTGTCTGCTATATTGCTCTGGTCGCTCTTATGCCCGATATTAAAAGGGTATATGAGTATCACGGAGCTGAGCATAAAACTATCGCCTGCTACGAGGCGGGGGAGGAGTTAACAGCCGAAAACGCCAAAAAGCACACCCGCTTTCACCCCCGCTGTGGAACCTCTTTTATTCTTATCGTTCTCATTCTGAGTATTCTTCTTTTCTTGGCAGTTCCCGCCGAGCTCGGTGTGCTTTACAGATTTGCTCTGAGAATGGTAATGCTCCCATTAACAGTCGGAATAGGCTATGAGATAATAAAGCTTGTCGGTAGGCACGATAATAGGTTTACCCGCATAATTTCAGCGCCTGGCTTGTGGCTTCAGCGCCTTACAACAAGAGAGCCTGACGAAAAACAGCTTGATGTTGCAATAGCTTCACTTAAAGCGGTTATGCCCGAGGATAAAAACGAGGCAAAATGGTAATGCAGGCGCAGGATTTGCTTAGGCTCGGCGGCGAGGAGAGAATAATCGCCGAGGAAACGGCGGGTTTAAGCCGCCAGCAAATGCTTACTCACCCCCAAAAAGAAATTCCCGAGGAAATAGCGGCACTACTGACAAAAAGGCTTGCTGAGCTAAAAGAGGGTAGACCTCTTCAGTACATATTAGGCTATTGGGAGTTTGAGGGCAGACGCTTTGAGGTAGGCGAGGGGGTCTTAATTCCTCGAGAAGACACCTCAGCGCTGGTTGCCTTGGTAAAAGAGGCGTTACGCGGGAAACCCGACGCGGTTTTTGCCGACTTGGGCTCGGGCAGCGGCATTATAGCGGCAACCCTTTCCCTTGACCTTGGCATAAAGTGCTACGCCGTTGAAAAGAGCGAGAGGGCGTTTAAATACCTTTTAAAAAATATTGAAAACCTCGGCGCACAGGTAACTGCACTTTGCGGAGATATGTTCAGCGAAGATGTTTTAGGCAAACTTCCGCCGCTTGATTTGGTGGCTTCAAACCCGCCTTATGTAACCGCTGACGAAATGAAAGAGCTTGATTCAAATGTTCTGAAAGAGCCGCACGATGCACTTTTCGGTGGAAGTGATGGGCTAGATTTTTACAGAAAAATTTGTGGGGTCTATTACGGCAAAATCAAGGAGGGCGGCGCGCTCGCCTTTGAGGTAGGATACAGGCAGGCCGATGATGTAATAGACATTCTGAAGGCTGCAGGCTTTAAAAACATAAAAGAACAAAAGGACATAAACGGTATACGACGCGCCCTTTGCGCGTTTAAATAAAAAACACAGCGGCAAGTCCGCTTAAGGAGGATAAAATTATGGCAAAGAGCATCGCAAAACAGGTAGAGGACAACAAAAGCAGTAATTTTGACAAACAGAAGGCGCTTGCACTTGCGCTGAGCAATATTGAAAAGAGATACGGACAGGGTGCCGTTATGCGCCTTGGACAGAAGACTACATTGAATGTTGAGGCGATACCCACAGGCTCGCTTTCTCTTGACGTTGCGCTTGGAATAGGCGGTGTTCCTAGAGGAAGAATCGTTGAGATCTTTGGACCAGAAAGCTCCGGTAAAACAACCGTTGCTCTGCACGTTTCGGCAGAGGCACAGAAAAGGGACGGTATTGTCGCATTTATCGACGTTGAGCACGCGCTTGATCCCGTTTATGCCGCAAACCTCGGCGTAGATGTTGACTCGCTCCTGGTTTCTCAGCCCGACTCGGGAGAGCAGGCTCTTGAGATTGCCGAAATGCTTATCCGCTCGGGCTCGGTTGACGTTGTTGTAATCGACTCGGTTGCCGCTATGTCAACAAAGGCAGAGATCGAGGGAGAAATGGGTGATGCCCACGTCGGTCAGCAGGCAAGACTTATGTCGCAGGCTTTAAGAAAGCTCACTCCGCTCGTTTCCCGCTCAAACGCTGTGGTTATCTTTATTAACCAGCTTAGAGAAAAGGTTGGCGTTATGTACGGCAACCCCGAAACCACCCCCGGCGGCAGAGCGCTTAAATATTATGCCTCTGTCCGTCTTGATGTCAGAAAGGTCGACACAGTTAAGGTCGGTAGCGAGAATATCGGTAACAGTATTCGTTGTAAGGTTGTTAAAAACAAGGTGGCTCCACCGTTTAAAGAGGCTTACTTTGATATTATTTACGGCAAGGGCATCAGCGCAACAGGCGAGATTGTTGACCTTGCAGTTGACAGAGACATTATTCAAAAAAGCGGCGCTTGGTTTAGTTACGGCACACAGCGTCTTGCGCAGGGCAGAGATAATGTTAAGGCTCTCTTAGAGGAAAACGCAGAGCTTATGAATGAAATTACCGAGAAGGTAAGAGCCGCTCTTAAAGAGGAAAACGAGGCCCCTGCAGGTGCAAAAAAGGCTCCCGTTAAAAAGAGCGTTGAAAAATCGGCGGCAGTTTCCATCGACGCTGAGGTCGACGAATAATAATGATCGTTACAAAAATTGAGGCGTACGGCGGCAAAAGTAAGTTTTCAAAAATTTTTGCTGATGGCGAGTACATAATAAGCCTGCCGCCCGAGCTTATAGAGCGCTTTTCTCTTAAAGTCGGCGCAGAGATAAACGAAGCGGAGTTTAAGGAGCTAAGTGAGGCGGCGCTTGTGAGGCGCGCTCGCGAACGCCTTTTGTATTCGCTTGACAGAAGGCTTCACAGTGAAAAGGAGCTGAGAGCGAAGCTTCGCCAAAACTATCCGCCGCATATAATAGATGCCGCTATAGGTGAGCTTAGTAGGCTGGGTCTTGTAGATGACGAGGCGTTCGCTCGCGCCTTTGCAGAGCAAAGACTGCACATAAACAAAAAAGGCCCCTATGCAATCGTCAGCGAGCTTGTTTTAAAGGGTGTTGATAAGCAAACTGCCCAAGCTATCGTAAGTGAGCTTACAAGCGATTGCGACGATGAGTATAAGGCGGCCTTGGCGGTGGCTCAGAGGTACAAAAAGGATTTGGATACCCCTAAGGGCAAGCAACGCCTTTACGGTGCGCTTGCCCGCAGAGGATTTAGTTACAGCGTTGTAAAAAGGGTTATGCAGGAGGCTGCTGATATAACCTATTTCGAGGAATAGCGAAAGGAAATTAAGATGGCAATAACAGTTGGAATGATAAGTCTCGGTTGCCCTAAAAATCAGGTAGACGCCGAAATAATGCTTGCCGACCTTAAGAAAAGCGGCTTTGAGCTTGTCGGCGATGCCGCACTCGCCGAGGTCGTTATTATAAACACCTGCGGCTTTATCGAGTCGGCAAAAAACGAGTCTATTGAGCAGATCTTAGAGATGGGTCTGCTTAAAAAAGAGGGCAGGATCAAAAAAATAGTTGTTACGGGCTGCCTTGCCGAAAGGTATCGCGACGAGCTTGCCGCTGAAATTCCCGAGGCAGATGTTATTTTGGGAATCGGCAGTAACACTACCCTTTGCGATGCCATAAAAAAGAGCTTTGAGGCGGCAGAGCCTATCTGCAGCTACGGCGAAAAAGAGGCGCTCGCTTTAGAGGGCGACAGAGTTTTGACCACCCTGCCTTTTTATGCCTACCTTAAAATAGCCGAGGGCTGCGACAACTGCTGCACATACTGCGCCATTCCTCAGATAAGAGGCCGCTTCAGAAGCCGAGAACTTGAGAGCATAGTTGCCGAGGCAAAGAGCTTAGCGGCCGCGGGTGTGCGCGAGCTTGTTGTGGTAGCTCAGGACACCACTCGCTACGGCCTTGACCTTTATAAAAAGCCAATGCTCCCCGAGTTGCTTCGTAGGCTTAATGAAATTGACGGCATCAAGTGGATAAGGGTCTTGTACGCATATCCCGAAATGGTAACCGACGAGCTTCTTGATGCTATCGCTTCTCTTGACAAGGTTGTAAAATACATAGACCTACCCATTCAGCATGCAAACGGCGAGGTTTTAAGGCGTATGAACCGACGCGGAAACCGCGAGGAGCTCACTAACCTTATTAAAAAGATGCGCGATAAAATACCTGAGCTTGTTCTGAGAACGACACTTATAACAGGCTTCCCGGGCGAGAGTGAACAGCAGTTTTGCGAGCTTTGCGAGTTTCTTAAAGAAAATAAAATTGAGCGTGTCGGTTGCTTTGCATATTCGAGAGAAGAGGGCACCGTCGCCGCAGATTTTGAGGATCAGATAGATAGCGACACCGCCGAGCGCCGAGCTGAGATCATTATGACGGCTCAGCAGAGGGTGGTCGACGAGTATAACGAAAAGATGCTCGGACAAACAGTCGAGGTGGTCGTTGAGGGCTTTGACCGATACGGCGAGTGTTATTTCGGCAGAAGCAAGTTTGATGCCCCTGACATTGACGGTAAGGTGTTTTTTGCATCTGACAGACCGCTTAAAATCGGCGATTTTGTATCTGTCGAGATAGTCGAGGCTATGGATTACGACCTTATGGGTCAGAGAGTTTGAGGAGGAAATTATGAACACACCGAATAAATTAACCGTTTTCAGAGCCGTTATGGTTCCGTTCTTTGTGGCGGCGCTTTTAATCGAGGCAATCCCCAGCAATTTCCTTATAGCAGGTCTTATCTTCGGTGGACTTTCTCTTACCGATATGATAGACGGAAAAATGGCCCGCAAAAGAGGTTTAGTTACCAACTTCGGCAAGTTTTTAGACCCCCTTGCCGACAAAATTCTCGTAATCAGCGCCCTCGTTTCGATGACGGTGCTTAAAACAGGCACAAAAGCCGAGCTTATCTGCTGGCTTATCGGAATTATCATAATCCTTGCCCGCGAGTTTATGGTTTCGGCTCTGCGTTTAGTTTGCGTCGAGCAGGGAAATGTTATTGCCGCAAACATCTGGGGCAAAATCAAAACTGTAACCCAGTTTATAACAATTCTTGTAATTCTTTTGATTGAGCAGCTTTTAGCGTGGTTTCCCGCACTTCCCGCAGAGATAAGGATAGTCGGCGACGTTTGCTTTGCCGTATCGGTGGTTGCAACTGTTGTTTCGGGCGTTATTTATGTAAAACAGAACGCTTCGGGCATAAATGAAATGTAAAAGAGGTAAAGAGCGTGTTTTCTTGCTTAAAAAGCTTTGGACTTATGGGATTAAACTGCTTTGAGGTCGACGTTGAAACCGACCTTTCAAGCGGTCTGCCTGCCTTTGATATAGTCGGTCTGCCCGATACCGCCGTTAAAGAGGCGCGCGAGAGGGTGCGTTCGGCGGTTAAAAACTGTGGCTATAGCTTTCCTATAGGAAGAATAACCGTAAACCTTGCGCCTGCCGACGTCAAGAAAAACGGACCTATCTATGACCTCGCCATTATGCTTGCCATCCTTTCTGCCTCGGGGCAGATAGGCGAGATAAGGGAAAAGACCGCCTTTGTCGGCGAGCTTTCGCTAAAAGGCGATGTCAGAGGGGTAAACGGCGTTCTTTCTATGACCTTAAAGGCGAGAGATTTAGGCTATAAAAGCATAGTTGTGCCTTACAGCAACCGCTTTGAAGCGGGCGTTATACGCGGGATTGATGTTATCCCAGCCTCCTCGGTCAAAGAGGTAATAGAACACTTTTTCGGTGAGAATAAGATTGAGCCGTACATAAGCGATATAGAAGCTGACGGCGTTGCAAATGACAGCGTTCTTGATTTTTGCGACGTAATGGGTCAGCAGACTGCAAAACGCGCGCTTGAGATAGCCGCCGCCGGTTCGCACAACATTCTTATGGTGGGTTCCCCGGGCGCCGGCAAGAGTATGCTTGCAAAAAGGTTGCCTTCGATTTTGCCCGAGATGAGCTTTGAGGAGTCGCTGAGGACTACCGAGATTCACTCTGTCGCAGGAGTTCTCCCTGAGGGAGTTGCACTCATCAAAACAAGGCCCTTTCGTTCGCCGCATCACACAGTTTCGCCATTTGGCCTTTCGGGCGGCGGAATGTATCCGCGCCCCGGCGAGATCTCGCTGGCTCACAACGGCGTTCTGTTTCTCGATGAGCTTCCCGAGTTTGAAAATAAGACCCTTGAAATTCTGCGCCAGCCTTTAGAGGACGGCAAGGTGACGGTATCTCGCGTTTCGGGAACTGTAACCTTCCCCTGCTCCTTTATGACGGTTGCCGCTATGAACCCCTGCAAATGCGGCTACAAGGGCCACCCGACCAAGCCCTGCAGCTGCACCCCTGCCGCCGCCGCTAAGTATGTCAGCAGAATAAGCGGCCCGCTTCTTGATAGATTTGATATGCACATCGAGGTTATGCCTGTCGATTTCTCTGAGTTGACAAGCAAGAGAAAAGAGGAGTCCTCTGCAGACATCAGAAAAAGGGTAAACGCGGCGCGAGAATTTGCCAAAAACAGATTTAAGGCTCTCGGTTATGATATTGAGTGCAACAGTCAGATGCCCGAAAAGCTCTGCTCTGAGGTCTGCAAGCTTGATGAGAACGGCAAGATACTTTTAAAGGCGGCGTTTGATGCAACGGGTATGACCGCAAGAACCTATAACAGAGTGCTTAAAGTAGCCCGTACTATTGCCGACTTGGAGCTTTCCGAGAACATTACAGAGGACCATATTTTAGAGGCCGTGCAGTACAGAAGCTTAGACCGAAAATACTGGAACAAATAAACATTTGAGGTCTGTCCCTCTGCATACACTTGTATGGGAGGAGATGCAGATGCAAAATGACGATGGCGCGCGGTCGGCAAAGAATAGAAAAACAAGGGAAAACCTTAAGCGGTATGTCGTGCTTGGTTTGTTGTTTTTTGCCGAGCTTGCGGTAATGTATATAATCCAGAATGTTTACGGCTGCGAAAATGCCCAAACAGCCTTTGTCGGATTGTTTACGCTGGCGCTTTCGCTTGTGGCGTTTTTTGCTGCGGTGAATGTTTGTGTGCGAAGGCTTAATAAGGATAAAAAATAAAAGCACCCGCAACGGAGACACTTCGTAAAGAAGCAGTCTCCGTTTTTATATAATAAAAAGACAC
>CAZDSQ010000026.1:0-12150 GCA_964508295.1 uncultured Oscillospiraceae bacterium
TAGGCATTATTTTCATAAATATCAAAAATAATTATCTGTTTAGGGTTGCACTTGGCAATCTGTCTGCAAAGCTCGCTGCCAATCGAACCACCGCCGCCCGTTACGAGAACCTTTTTACCTGTATAGAAGCTCAGCTCTGACTGACTATTTATGTCAAGCGGATTCCTGAAAAGAAGGTCTTCAATAGCAAAATCGCGGATAATTCTCTTTTTCTCACCATCGGTTTGCTGTTCGTGAAAAGGCGAATCATAAACCTTTACCTTGCACCCAAAGGCGCTATATCTATCCCAAAGCGCGCGCGTTTTTTCGCTTGTAATATTTGCGATTGCAATAACGACCTCTGATATTTCATATTTATCTATCACCCTTGAGGCGCTGTCTGCGGAATATACGGGAAGACCGGCAACTCGATTTCCGACCTTGGAATTATTAATATCAATAAAGCATCTGGGATGATAGTGCGAATTAGGCGAATTCAAAAGTTCATTTGCAAGGTATGCCCCAAGCTGACCGGCGCCTATAATGGCTATTGGTATCTTTGCCTTATCAACAACCATTCTTTTGTCGTGAGCATTTGCGTATTTATACAATAGCCTATAGCTAAATCTTGCAAAAAGTGAAACTAAAATAGTAAGAGAGGTAACAGTTATAAAGTACCAAACTCCGATATAAAAGTCCTCAATAAAGTGCTTAATAACGAACCTCGACAGGATAATTGCCAGACCGCACCCCAAAATATCGGCACTCATAATAAGTATGTATGCGCCGGTATTGGTGTATCTCCAAACATTGTTATACGCCTTTAGCACAAAGCGCATAACCAAAAGGCAGGCAAGCAAAAAGGCCGAATTTAAGAAATAGATCAACCCATTATTGACAGGCGAGGTATAAGATGTCTGCCCTGCAAATAAATAATACCCTAACGCGACCGCCGCGAAACAAACGCTGTCAAAAATAACCAGCGTTACTCTTCTGAGTTTTCCATCAAAGAGAAAATTTTTCAAAATATTTATTTTTTCCATCCTTATTTATCCTCACTAATTTTGTAAATTAGAAAGAAACCCCAAAGACACCCTCGCAAACGGCGTTCCCCTCTTTTAAGGTTTTCGAGTTTATACCGATTTTTGCATTGTATATACAGTTATAATTATTATAACAAATTATTAACAGTTCGTCAATGTTTTGTGCACCTACAAGAAAACAACAAAAAAGAGCAGGGTTCCTGCTCTTTTTAGGATTATTTTAAGTCGCTGAAAAGATTTTTGCTGTAAACACCCTCGGCAATAAGCTTTTTAAAGCTCTCAACAACAAAGGGCTTGTCCTCCTTATAGGTAACACCAAACCATTTATCATGCGAGGGAGCAACCTTTACCGAAACCTTGTTTTGTTTTAAAAGCTCGCCTATGAATATCGGTAGCAAAAACTCTGTTTTCAATGGGTTTTGGGGGACTTTTTCCTTAAAAAACTCCTCAAAACCTTCCTCAAGCATTTTGACAAACTCCGGAGTTAATCCCCACATATTCATTGAAACAAGTGAGTTTACGTCAATCTGCGCACCGTCTGACTCGGCTCCGTTCTCGGTTTTGACTATATCCGAGGTTTCGACGACCTCGGTGAGATAACCGCTGTCATTCATTTTGCAGATGCCTCTGGTAACTCCGCCGTTTTCAGAAAGGGTGTTTTTAAGGACAAAGCCTGCCATACAGAAGGCATTTGGCTTATAATCCGCGCCCGAATTTTTTGAAAGCTCTTTATAAAGGCTGACAAAAGCCTCTTTTCCATAATAATCATCGGCGTTTATAACCACAAACGGCTCATCAATTATTTCCTTTGCGGCAAGTACTGCCTGTCCTGTTCCCCAGGGCTTTATTCTGCCATCAGGGATGCTATATCCTTCCGGAGTATTTTCAAGGCTTTGGAACGCATAGTCAACCTTGACATTATGCTTGCAACAGAGCGCTTCTATTCTATCTCCGATCACCTCACGAAAATCAGCCTCGATATCCTTGCGGATAACAAAAATGATTTTATCAAATCCGGCCTCAATGGCATCGTGAATGGAATAATCCATAATTATTTCGCCACACTCGCCGACAGGTTCGAGTTGCTTTATCCCGCCGCCAAATCGTGAACCAATTCCCGCCGCCATAATAAGCAAAGTCATATAAAAACCCTCCAAACAAGGACAGATAATTTTGTGTATTTTCTATATTATACCACATATGTCTGTTTTTTTCAACGATAAACGAGAAAAAAGCGGCAGAAATCTGCCGCTTTTACATCTAACTTTAAACGCCTTCCATTCCAAAAACAGCGCCTACGGTTTTAAATATTATTTTTATATCAAGAAGAAAATTTCGCTCTCTTATATATTTTAAGTCCAGATCGAGCCACTGTTCAAAGCTCAGATCGTTCCTCTTTGGCTGTACCTGCCAATAGCAAGTCAGGCCAGGGATAACCTCAAGCCGCTGCCTTGCCTTTTCGTCATACTGTTCAACTTCGCGCACTATAGCAGGACGAGGCCCAACAAAGCTCATATCGCCCTTAATAATATTAATAAGCTGAGGAAGTTCATCAATGCTGCAGGAGCGAATGAATTTTCCGACACGCGTAATTCTCGGATCCTCTTTAATTTTAAACACAGGCCCCGTCATTTCATTCTTGTCAAGGAGCTTGTTCAACATACCCTCAGCATTAGGCACCATTGACCTGAACTTGTAAAAGTTAAACACCCTGCCGTTTTTGCCGACCCTTTTCTGAACAAAGATCGGCGATGCCCCGGGGCTGTCAATAACAATAACAAGCGCAATAATTACAAGCGGAACAAAGAGAACTATTAGTGCTAAAACAGAAAATACGATGTCAAAGCATCTTTTAAATATTTCATACAGGGGTTTCTTTTGATACCCTGCTTGTCCTACAGATGCCAAATCTTTTCCTCCCTTTAGGAACTATTATTGGGGCTCGTAAAAAAGCTCAATGATCTGCTTTTGAAGAGCCTCTTCATCGGGATAAAACTCCATATACTGCTCGCCGACCTTCGACTCGCCATTTATCTCACAGATTTCTCCCGCGCCATACTCTGAAACAAGCTTTGCAATTCTATTAAGCTGTTGTACCGTACAGTCAGAAACCATATGCTCAGCAAGCTTAAGCCCCGCTTCTGACATAAACTCATCATCTTTTTCCACCAAAACGAAAAGTTTTTTATAGAGCGCATCAATATACTGTCTTTGGCGCTTCATTCGGCTTTCGTTGGTTTCGTCGGCAACGCCGCTACGCGCACGAACATAAGTAAGTGCCTGCTTTCCGGTAAGGGTTACCTCGCTTCCTTTTGCAAGGCTGTTGTCAGTAGCGCCGAAATCATCAAGCACAGTAACAGTAACTCCGCCAACCATATCATTTAGGGTTGCTACCGCATCCATAGTCAATGAAATATAATGGTCGATGGGGGTTTCATAAAGAAAATTCGATACAGCATCAACGGTGTTTTTACAACTATCGTTACCGCCGCTTCCGTAGGTGTGGGAAAGGGCAAGTTGAGCCTTTTTTGTTCCGATGGCCTCTCCGTCAACTCCTAAGATGTTCATCTGAGCCATACTATCTCGGTTTATATGCAAAGTTGTAACCTTATCATTATCTTTATCAAGAACGATAAGGCTCAGAAAATCGGCTTGCTTGTCGTTATTATAGGAGTCACTCGACTGTGTCGTCTCATCAAACTTGTCAAGACCGATAACAAGAATAGTTTCTATATTATCACGAAGGACATACCACTGCCCATTATATCTCTGGGTTTTCGTGGTTTCTCCTTCGAGACCCTGCCATATAGATCTACCCTGCTGATTCTCCCAAGCGCGAAGAAACAGCAAGGCAACAATTATTACAACTAACACGCCGGCAGTAATGGCGCAGGAACGAACAAGCTTTAGTCTGAAAGCTTTTCTATCGTTCATTTTATCAGTCGTTCACTCTCTTTTTGGATTTTGCGATGCAAAGCGCGGCGGCGCCGCCGAAAATAACTGCTCCGATAACAAAAATCATACCGTAATCAACGGTGTTTCCTGTTGTGGGAGAATCCTTAACATCGCCGGTGTTAACAACGATTGCGAAGGGGGAGAGGCTGTCTACCGAGAAGGTGATCTTATCACCGTCAACGGTTGCGTTCTCAACCACTTCCCATTTGCCGTCCTTATCGTGAAGGAGAGCAACAAAATTCTTAAGTGTTTCAGCCCTGAGAACGAGCGTGAGCTTTCCGTCAGCAGTACCGCTTACAACGCTTATGTCAAAAAGGTCAGAAACAGCGAGGTCAGCGGCGTTTACCTTGGCTTTGTCTGCAACAGTTTTAAGACCGTCGGCAAGAGCGGTAAGGTCGGTTGCGGTCTTAATATCATTGTAGCTGTCTTCAATAGCCGCTTTGCCTTCAGCAGTAAGCTCTGCTCTGTCCTTATAGGCAGTAACCTCAATAACAAGACCTTCGGTTTTTCCCTCTTTGATCTCAACAAGAACGGGAGCTGAATTTGCAGAGGGACTGGAAACGAATGCAGCCGATGCTGCAACTGTCATAGAAAGCACCATAACAGTTGAAAGAATGAGAGCAACGATTTTTTTCATTTAAAATTCTTCCTTTCTTTATATGTGAAGATTAATTAACCTCATTTTTAAGCCTTGCAACAACAAGGTATCGGCGCGAAATATCGCCTTTTAAGCAGGTTGACAAAATTAAGAGTCTATCATCAGAAGAAACCTCTATGTCATCTGCAAAATTCGTACCAAACGCACGAACATTATATATCTCTTCTAAAAATTCGTCAACTGTTTCCTTTTCCTTAAAGCTATTATAATAGTGAAGAATATGCCGTTTGCTGTAGGGAACAGCAGCAAAAACCTCATAATGAAGCTCTTTATCGGGGCAGTACACTACGATCTCACGGTGTTCCTCAAAGCTGTCTTGGTCAGAATAGCACTCTTGAAGCAAGCCAAACATCGCGCCCGATTTCATATCGTGGCCATATATAGCGGTAACAGGATCTTCAAAATCCGTTGAGTTATAAAGATGTTCGGTAAACAATGTACCGTTTATTGAATAACTGCCATCCAAGGCTCGCTTTAGATAGAAAGCATCATTTGTCTGACTCTGGGCAACAGGATAGCTGATATCGGTTCCCGGAATTGAAAGCCAAGCATAAACATCCTTACCCTTTTGTTTAAGCTCATCAAAATTCACAGGGCTGACATAGGGCTCATCCTCGCTAAGAGAGCTGCTTGAACTATTGTCCAAGACCGGCCCGCCTTTTACCTTTCCGTCATCAGTATATATATAGACTGCAATAGCAGCACATACAATGCTGAGCACCGCAAGAACAATGCCTGGAATCAAAAACTTTTTATTCACTCCAAGTCCTCCAAAAAGCGCTCTGCGCGTTCATCATAAAATTCCAAGAAGTTTTCGCCTATTTTTTTAAAAATAACTTCTCTTGCCTCATTCATTCTCGGTATGCGATCAGTAATATTATGGCAATCCGAACCAATAAGGTGAATTTTATTTTGTTTAAGCATTTTAAGGGCGCGGTGCCGAGTTTTAAGGTTTAAAAAGGCGCTTGCATTTGTCTGCATCAGAATGTCGCTCTCAAGAAGCTTTTCCACAGATCTTTTGTTTTGAAAAGGAAGATACCTTTCTATATGAGCAATAACAAGCTGAAACTCTCCCGAACAGGAAAGCTCCAAAACTTCTTTGATGCTATATTCATTCCATGTGCAAAAAGGCATTTCCAAAAGAAGCAATCGGCTTCCCTCTATGCAAAATCGGGAAAGCTCCGGCATATTACTGATGCCTGTGTAATAAAAAAACTCTGCACCAAGCCTTATTTCAGGCAACTCGGTATTAAGCACAGGACTCAAACTTTCATAAGACGCCTGTCTTTTTTCAAAGAATGCTTCAGCCGACTGTTTCGAGGCTATAAAGTGCGGCGTCGCGCACACTTTTTTTACCCCCTGCTCAAAAAGCATTTTTAAAAGCTCTTCGCTCTCGGAAGCGCTCTTGCTACCGTCGTCAATGTTTGGCAGAATATGACTGTGAAAATCAATCATACAGCATAGTCCTTTTTACAAAATTATTTATCGCTTGAAGGCTTTTTGTAATAAGAGGAATAATACGAACCGCCGTATTTCTTGTATTTATGATAGCTCTTTTTCTCTTCTTTGGTATAAGTCATAACAAATCCGAGAATCTTTGAACCTGACAGTTTAAGCTGTCTTATAGTATAGTTCAAATCTTTTCTGTTTGTGTAATCCTCGCGGACGACTATAAGCACGCCGTCAAGATAAGGCGAAACCGCAAGTACATCGGAAATAGGAGCAACCGGAGGAAGATCAAGAATGATAAATTCAAATTTCTCAGAAAGGGCATCCAAAAGCTCCCTCATATACTGCGAACCTATAAGCTCGGAAGGGTTCGGGGGAATATCGCCCGCAGGAAGCCAAAACCAATTGTCTAAAACCCCTGTTTTAAAGATAGGTATCTGCTCGCCGCCGCTTCCAACAAGAATGTTGCTGAGTCCCGGAGAGCCTTTGAGTCCCATTTTCTTTGCAATTGAGGGGAGACGCATATCTGCATCAATAAGCAGAACCTTTTTACCTGTTTCCGCAAGGCTATAGGAAAGGTTTATTGAAGTTGTGCTCTTGCCCTCGCTCCTTGTCGAGCTTGTAACACCGACAACCTTGCACTTTTTATTTCCGGGCAGAGTGTAAACAAGATTTGTTCTGAGAAGCTTATAGGATTCCGCGGCAGTAAAGCTGAGCTTTTTGTGAAGGGTTCTTTTACGGTCTTCCTGAGAGAGTTTGTTTGAGCGTCCAAATTTCATAAGCTATTTTCGCCTCACTTTCTCTCTGAAGGAGCACCGTACTGCCCCTTATATCCATACTCGTCTTTTTCTTCGTTAAGAAGATTGGGAATTTTTGCAAGAACGGGGATATCATAAGTTTGAAGAATATAATCCTCACTATAGATCGTATCATCAAGGAAGAATGCGACGACGATTGCAACCGCCGCAATCATGGCTCCGAGCAAAAATCCTATTGCAGTATTCTTGGTAACATTCGGGGAAACCTTATTGTTTGAAACAACCGCCCTGTCAACCACGCGGACTGAACAACCGTCAATAATTTCTGCGACTCTGTCGGGGAGCACATCGGCAATGGTGTTTGCAATTTTTGCAGCAATTCTCGGGTCAGTCGTTGTAACCTTAATTCTGAATATCTCGGTCTCGCCGACAGCCTCGGCGCTTATCATAGACTGTATCTGGCCATAGCTGTAATCCACACCCGCCTCCTGTGCAACCTTTTCAAGAGTTGTTCTTGTATTTAAAATGCCTATATAGGTATCAACAAGACTTCTTGCAACCGAAAGGCCAGAAGCACTGATGCTTACTCCGCCGCTGCCTACGGTAAGTGCTCCGTTATTAACATAAAGCAAAACACTTGAGGAATACATAGGAGTTACCATAAAATTAGTATATCCAAAAAAGAGTGCCGCCGACACAACGCCTGAAACTATGATGATCCAAGCCTTGCGCCACAGCACAGAAAGGATCTGAATAATGTCAATACTATTATCCTCTTCATGAAGAGGATTTTTGTTTTTTATCTCGTCCATTTTATCTCCTTATCACAACTTTATTCCAGAGATTTTGCTGATTTTTTTACATCTGTATCAGACACGCCATAAAAAAGGGGCACTTATGAGCATGTTTAATTGATTATAGCATACAAGCAAAAAAATTGCAAGTGTTTTGCCCCATTTTATAGCATTTGCTTAATTTTGCTAGTATGTATCCTTTAACAAGCAATTTATACCCTCTGTGCAACTACAATTTGTAGAGCACTACCTGCGCATCACACAATAAAGCAAGAACAAACAAAAAGGAACGGCACTTAAGGCCGTTCCTTACAATATGAATATATGGGTCAATTAATGAAATTCCTGAAAATGCCCCAAAGAGCTACCCAAAAAACCGTCAGAAACGCGGCCGCAAGAAAGAGAATGGTGAAAAGTCGCCGCCTTTTCTTAAGCCTTGCCTGCAAAACAAAGAGAGCAAACGCTATCCAGCATAAAGCTATTGCTATGTACTGCATAATCAGTTCTCACTCTTTACAAAGCCGACCTTATGGTAGACCTTTTCGAGTGTGCGGCGAGAGAGGCGGCGTGCCATCTCGGCACCGTCAGAGCAAACCCTCATAAGATATGCCTTGTCCTTAGAGAGTCTTGCAAACTCCTCGCGAACAGGCGCGAGCGCATCGGCAACGCTCTCGCCTACGGCAAGCTTGAAGTCGCCGTAACCCTTGCCCTCAAACTCCTTTTCGATAGCGGCGTAGTCCTTGCCGCTTATAGCAGAATAAATAGACATAAGGTTGTTAATTCCCGCCTTGCCCTCGGCGTAGCGCACACAGGTGTCGCTATCGGTAACGGCACGCTTGAACTTGCGGATAATGGTATCTCTATCGTCTAAAAGGGTGATAAAGGAGTTCTGATTTTCGTCAGACTTGCTCATTTTCTTTTCGGGGTCGGAAAGCGACATAACCTTTGCCGAAACCTTAGGGATATACGGCTCGGGAACGGTAAACACATTTCCGTAAACACCGTTAAAGCGCTCGGCGATGTTACGAGCAAGCTCCAAATGCTGCTTCTGGTCAACGCCGACGGGCACCATATCAGTCTTGTAGAGCAGAATGTCTGCCGCCATAAGAACGGGGTAGGTGAAGAGGCCTGCATTTATGTTGTCGGCGTGCTTCTGGCTCTTGTCCTTAAACTGAGTCATTCTCGATAATTCGCCAAACTGTGTGTAGCAGGAAAGAACCCACGAAAGCTCGGCGTGTGCGCTGTTGTGGCTCTGCAGGAAAAGAACGCTCTTCTCAGGGTCAATTCCGCAGGCTAAAAGCAGGGCAACCGAGTCAAGAGTCTGCTTGCGGAGAGCCACCGGGTCCTGACGGACGGTGATTGCGTGAAGGTCAACAACAGAGAAAAGGCAGTTGTAGTCCTCCTGAAGCTCCTTCCAATTCTTTATAGCTCCGAGGTAGTTTCCGAGTGTGAAAACGCCGGTCGGCTGAATTCCGCTGAATATTATCTTTTTTCTTTCGGTATTTTGCTGTTCCATTTAAGGAAACCTCCGTTTATTTATGATATTTCATTTTGTTTGTGATGGAAAAGGCTCTGTAGATCTGCTCTAGGAGCAAAACCCTGAAGAGCTGGTGGGGAAAGGTCATTTTGGAGAACGACAGTTTAAGGTCGCATCTCTGTTTAACCTCATCGGATAGGCCAAACGAGCTTCCTATTATAAAGCAGACGCTTGACTTTCCCGAAAGGGCGACGCCCTCAATTTTTTCGGCAAGCTCGGGAGAGGAGAGCTGCTTGCCCTCAACGCAGAGCGCCACGCTATAGGCTCCGCTCGGAATTTCGGAAAGCACCGCCTCGCCCTCTTTTTTAAGAGCGGCGGCAACCAGCGCATCCGACGGATTTTCGGGCAGCGGCGCCTCGGCAAGCTCCTTTATATTAAAGGAACAAAACCTCGAAAGGCGCTTTTGATACTCGGCACAAGCCTCTCTCATAAATGCTTCTTTGAGCTTTCCAATGCAGATAACGGTTACCGCAAGCATCTTTTTGCCCCCCTTTTTAGCTACTTTTAGAATTTTAACACAGATTTAAAAAAATGTCTATAGTCTTACGCCGCTAATTTCCTTCATATTTATATATAATAGGGATTGCCCGCTCCGAAAAACGAATAAATATATTGTATATAATGAATATTTATTCTACGATTTTGCGTGTTTTCTAAATAAATATTTATTTTTTGGCGTATTTTGGGGGATATTTTTGAAAAAATATTTAGAAATCTTGGATATTTATGCAAAAAGGTATTGACAAGAGAAATTTTATACATTATAATGGCACTACACCGAAAATAAAAGTGAGGTACATATTATGAAAACTTTCGCAAAACTTACAGCGCTTATTATGGCTCTTGTTCTTGCAGTAGGCTGCTTTGCTTCCTGCTCCAAGGCAAACAACAAAGTCAAGGTTATCGACCTTGCATTAAGTTCTGAGGAATATGCTTTTGCAGTCGCTCAGGACAACGCCGATTTCCTCAATGATGTTAACGACTTCCTTGAGAAGATCACTAACGACGGAACATTCGAAAAGATCTGCAACAACTACTTTGGCGACGGCACACCCCTCTCCATTGAATCTGCAGAGCTTGACGAAAGCAAGGATCAGCTCGTTGTTGCAACCAGTACAGGCTTTGAGCCTTTTGAAATGGTAGACGAAAACGGCAATTATTCGGGCGTTGATCTCGAGATGGCTTACTATCTCGCAGAGGAACTTGGTCTTGAGCTTGTTATTCAGGATATGGACTTTGAGGCAGTTGTTAACTCTGTTCAGTCGGGTAAGAGCGATATTGCTATGGCAGGTCTTTCTGTTACTCCCGAGCGCCAGAAGGTCGTAACCTTCTCCGAGAGCTACTACAACGCTTCTCAGGTCGTTATTACAATGGACGATGATACCACTTTTGATAACTGCAAAACAGGCGAAGATGTTGCCGCTATCCTCGCAGAGCTTGATGCCAAGAGCAAGATTGGCTGTCAGACCGGCACCACCGGTGAGCTTTACATCAAAGGCGACGAGGACTATGGCTTTGACGGACTTACCGCCGAAGCCGCTCCTTACAAATATGTTGCTCTTGCAATTACCGCTATGCAGCAGGGTCAGGTCGATTATGTTATCGCTGATAACGGTCCCGCAAATGCAATCGCCGCTAAGATTAACGCTCAGTAATTTTTTAAACCAAACTCAAAGCCTCTGCGGAGAAATCCGCAGAGGCTATTTGAAGTTTTTGAACAAGAAAGGTTTAGGATAAATTATGGATTTTGCCGCAAAATTTGATGTGTTCTGGGAGCTTTTTATCGAGCGAGGCGGCTGGAAACGCGTTTTAAGCGTCGGTTTAGTTAACACCCTGCTTATTGCCGTTATCGGTCTTTTAATCGGTATCGTTCTTGGAACCCTTATCGGCGCCGTCAAGGTTATGCCGAAATACAAGCTGCTACCCCGAATTCTCGACAAGATCTGCACAGTCTACGTCGGCTTTTTCAGAGGCACCCCGCTTGTTGTTCAGCTCCTTATCGCCTACTACGTTCTCTGGCCCCTTATGGGTGTCAGCATCCCGCCGCTTGAAACCAGTATCATAGTTTTCGGACTGAATAGTGCCGCATACGTTTCTGAGATTATGCGCGGCGGTATCCTCTCTGTTGACCCCGGTCAGATGGAAGCGGGCAGGGCGCTGGGCTTAAGCTACAGCACCACAATGCTTAAAATCGTTATCCCGCAGGCAATAAAAAACATTCTGCCTACATTGGGCAACGAGTTTATCGCACTTATCAAGGACACCTCGGTTGTCAGTTTTGTTGCCGCAACCGACCTTTACAAGACCTTTACCGAGATCGGTAACGTCAGATACGAATACTTTATGCCGTATCTCGCTATGGCACTTATGTATATAATCCTTGTTCTTCTCATTTCGTGGGGAGTCAAAGCGATGGAAAGGAGCCTGAGAAAAAGTGATAGAAATTAAAAATCTTTGCAAAAGCTTTGGCGACAATCAGGTTCTTTGCGACATTACAGAAACCATAAACGAGGGCGACAAGGTTGTTGTCATAGGCCCCTCGGGCGGCGGAAAGAGCACGTTTTTGCGTTGCCTGAACTGTATGGAAGATCCTACAAGCGGCTCGATAATCTTCGAGGGCGAGGACCTCGCCGATATGAAGGTTGACATCAACAAACACCGCCAGAACATAGGAATGGTTTTCCAGCAGTTTAACCTTTTTAACAATAAGACCGTTTTGGAGAACATCACCCTTGCCCCCGTTCATCTTAAAAAGATGACCTTGGAAGAGGCAAAGGCAAAAGGAATGGAATTGCTTAAGAGAGTCGGTCTTGAGGACAAGGCAGATGTTTATCCTTCGACCCTTTCGGGCGGACAAAAGCAGCGTGCCGCTATCGTGCGTGCCCTTGCAATGAACCCCAAGGTCATGCTTTTTGACGAGCCTACAAGCGCCCTCGATCCCGAAATGGTCGGCGAGGTTCTGGACGTTATGAAACAG
>CAZDSQ010000026.1:12160-23795 GCA_964508295.1 uncultured Oscillospiraceae bacterium
GGTGGTCGTTACTCATGAGATGGGCTTCGCCCGCGAGGTTGGAAATCGTATATTCTTTATGGACGGCGGTAAAATAACCGAGCAGGGAACTCCCGACGAGGTGTTTAACCACCCCAAAAACGAGAGATTAAAGGAATTTTTAAGCAAGGTTATAATGTAAAATTGAAAATCATAAACAAACATTTATGATGTATTGTAGGGGACGACCTGCGTGTCGTTCCGTTATTTTGGTTTTGCGGCACGACACGCAGGTCGTGCCCTACAAATATAAAATTTACGTTTATTTTCAATCTTCCATTTTCAACCTTCAACTAAAAAAACACCCTTACGGGTGTTTTTTTGTTACTTTGTTGTGATTTTGAAGAATGCGGCGCTGGGTGCCTCATTAAAGTTGATCTTCAAGGTGTTCCCCGCCGCCTTAAATTCGGCGTTGTTCTCATAGGGGTAAACCATCTCAACACTCTCGATACCCTCTTTTATCTCAACATCGACGCTCTTGTCGCCGCCGAGAGTCCAGACAGCGAGATAAATAGTCTTATCGTCCTTAAGTCCTGCGGCGACCTTCTCTTTTCCGAAGCGGGTAAGGCCCATCGGGAAATAAGGAAGGGCGCGCTTTTTCATTTCGCTAAGGCTGTTGTAGACCTCAACACCCTCGGTAACAAGCGCGAGCTGTTTTTCAGAAAGAGCCCTAAGGTCGCTGGCAAGGTGAATTCTGCCGAGCAGAATGTTTACCATATTTATAACAACGTCGTTATCGGTGATGTTGGCGTTCTTGAAATCAGCCTCGGCAACGCCCGGCTCGATGATCTTTCTTACAGGGTAGCTCCATACAGCCGCCTGCTCGGGAATGATTGCCGATAGGATATTTCCGACGATGCAGGGATATTTCAGATAGTTAGTCTGGTCAGAGGTAGAAACCATTGAGAAAACGGACATTGACTTATAGTCCATTCTCATTCCGCCCGAGGCACAGCCCTCAAAAACAACGTTCGGGAAGCGCTCGGTCATAGCCTTTACCCATTTTACAAAGGCATCTGCCGCCTCCTCAAGACCCGAGCCTACACTGCTCGAATAAAGCTCGGTACCAACGCCGCTGTCGCGGTTGTAGTCAAACTTAATATACTCTGCGCCGTAGTCCTCAACCATTCTGCGAATGGTCTCGGTCATATACTCGATAACCTTAGGATTTCTGTAGTCGAGTAGGTATCTATTACTGATTGCGACCTTTTTGCCATCGCGCATAAAGAAGCAGTCGTCATCATAGTAATCGACCATTTCCTGACACTTTACACCGACGACCTCAGGCTCTATCCAAAGACCAGGCTTCATACCGAGCGAGCGTATCATATCGGTCGTGGCGCGAACGCCGCCGGGGAATCTTGCATTACTCTCTTTCCACTGGCCAACGTAGGGATATACGGCATAGCCGGGCTCCTCATTGTGCCAGCCGCAGTCGATAACATAATACTCAACACCTGTTTTTGCAACAACGGGAGCGTAAAGAGCCGTCATTTCCTCGGTGGGATTATCCCACGAAAGATGCATATATTCGTTATAGATTGCGGGCAGGCTCGCATCAATCTTTGAAAGTCCGCTGATGTGGCGGCGGTATTTTGTCATCTCGCCGATAACCGAGTTTAAATCCTCGCCAAAGCAGATCGCGGCGGTGAGGGTGGTGTAGGCTTCGCCTGCTTTGAGTGTTTTGTACCAGCTGCCCTGAGAGCGATTTGCTCCGCTCAAATAGAGGTAATAACGGCTGTCGCCAACTGCCGACATTTCATAGTACCAGGAGCAGTTTGCCTCTATCTCAAACATTGCCCACTCGCCTGTTTTCTCGTTTTCCAATATGCCTTGGGGAAGGCGCTCCTTGGTAGACCAGCTACCGACGTTTGTAAAGGCAACTCTGCCGCAGCGGCAGTACTCATAAAGGCCGCGCTCGTCAAAGCTGCGGCGGATAGGCTGGCACTCGTTATGGTGGCTCTGAGCAAACTCTGTAAAATAAATGCTCTCGGCGTCCTTTGTCGTGCCGATGCCGTGAACGACAAGGCAGGAAGCCTCGTCAAGAGTAAGTTCTGCGCCGCTTATGTTCTCAATCTCGCTGAAAACGCGGACAGCGTTGGTGTCATTATATGTAACAAAATGAGTCTTTACGCAGAGTTTTTCAGACTTTTGGGTGATGACAAGTGTGCTCCCCTCTATCTTGTGGCTATCGTAATTAAGAGCCTTTGACTCGCTGGTTCCTATGCTCTTCATTCCGGGGTTAGAGGGTCTGTTCTCGCCCGCAATCTGAATTTCGACGATAGGCGCACCCGCCTCGCAAGCATAGTGGCCGCATTTTATCATAACTATCTTATTTTCTTCGGTTACTTTAAATTCAAGGTTTTTAAAGGTGATATTCATAAAATTTACCTCGCCTTTCTTTGATAAATTGATTATAATTGCTTATCGGTTAGCGAAATCTCTGATTTGGTTACAGATTTTCACGGAAAATTTGACGATAACAATTTCAAGGATGTCGTACCGCCAATTTTATTGGCTTACCGAAATGCATTTGTGCATTTCGACTTTTCGACACTCATTATAGCATATCAATTTCTTGATTACAACAAATTTATCTCCTTTTTTTATTACAATTTGTATTGTTTTATTTGTTTTAAACCATTTGTAATATACTCACCTTTTTTTGCGACGAGGCATAGTATAATGTGTCTGGACTAAATTTAAAAAAGGAGCAAACGAGTATGAATGTAAACGGTTACTGCGAAGAGTATGTCGGCGGTGAGTACGAAAAGTACGACAACTGCTGCAAGTGTGAGGACTATGGCAGGCACGATGATTGTGACAACCACGATGACTATGACAAGCACGGAAAATTCGACTGCGACAAAAAAGCAGAGCAGGTTGTAGACATTTCGCTGCCTATCGAGGTCTGCCCCGAGGCAGACCTCGGCAAGATCGAAACCGAGTGCTGCGGCAAGCCTTGTATTGAGTGCGAGCAGGAGCCCTGCGGCTCGTCCTTAAGCATCATAATCACCCAAAGCGTCAAGATCAAGATTCCCGTAAAGTTCGGCATCAAGACCATCGAGGGCAACAGCTTTATAAAATGCTGCGATAAACGCTGCGACTAAAAAATGAAGTTTGCCTTTTATGCAAATGAAGTTGCCTGCGGCAATGAAGTACACTTTGTGTATGAAGTTTCGCCTGAGGCAAAATGAGCAAACTTTACTTCATATGGTCTTTGACCATACTTCATAGCGAGCGAAAGCGAGCTACTTCATTTTTGCAAAAGCAAAAACTTCATTAAAAAAGGAGCCCGATGGGCTCCTTTTTTAAATTTTGAGTATTGCTCTGCAGGGGGCGCAGGAAGTTACCGCCGCCTTAATGGGCAGAACTGTTAAAAGCGCCGTATCGACCTTCTCTATGTTCACGACGGGGGCGAGCATAAGAATATCGGCATTGTAAAAATCCTGCCAGAAGCCCTGCGGCTTCTCTAAATTATCCCACCTCGGAAAGTCCGAGCCTAAAAGAAACGGCTTTTTGGAAATGAGCCAAGTCATAGCCTCGCGGGTAAAAAACGGAGAGGCGGAAAGATAATCGCCGTCCTTCCACCTACTGCCGTACCCAGCGCAAACGAGAACGGCGCAGCCTTCGTCTAATTTATAGGCGTTTTTACAGCCCTCAAGCATCTCTCGCGTTATGGCGCTACCTCTCTGCTCTCCCACGTTTAAAACGACACAGGGAATATCGACAAGCTTCTCAACACCTACTTCTATAAGCGGATAAGAGGCCTCGCCCAAAAGGTGCGCGGGGGTCTCAAGATAGGTGCCGCTCTGGGAGTTTAATCCCTCAAAAACCTCGGCGTAAATATCATACTTTACCCACTCGACCTCGGCAAGCGGCTTTATGTTAAGCTTTGGAAAGGGCAAACCGTAGCTCCACATTCCGTTGTAAAGCTCGCCTGTTATATCAATAATTCTTACCATAGCGTTACATATTGCAAAGAGCGTTTGTAAAAGCGTCTACTGCATCGGGAACAGAGATGTTCTCGCCGTACTTACCAAACGAGAAATAGCCCTTGTAGCTTCGGGCGAGCAGGCAGGAAGCGACCTCTTTTATCTCAGCGTTGCCCTTTTCAATAGGGGCAGGCTTCTGTCCCTCAAATACCATATCACAAACACGGACGACCACAATATCGTCCTTATATTTGGACTTATAGAGAACACCAAGGAAAGCGCCTTTACCCATCTTTGCAAACTCGTTTGCATTAAAGATAAGTCCGGTGTTTTCGCCCTTGATTTCTTTGTACCAATCAAAGTTGTACTTCTCAAAGCTCTCGGCCTCGAGCTCAAAGAGAACCTTAATCGAAAATGCAGCGCCGATCTTGATGACGGCCTGAATTTCGTCGTTTGTTGCGCCCTCAATGGCAGAGGTAGCGAGCTTTACGTTCTCTACGCCGATCAAATGGGCGTTTCTGAAAAACTGAACGTAGCTGTCGTAATTTTTTACGCTTTCATAAGCGGTGTAAACAACGATCTTATCAAGGCTCTTAATAAGAGCGCTTCTTACATTCTCGACCTCGGCGGGAGTCATCTTAGAGAGGGGAGCGCCGAAGTGTCCGTCAAGGACCTCAATATTTTTTATGCCTAAGCTGTCGGCATTGTTTTTGCCTATCTCAATACTGAAATTATACATATTTTTACCTCCCTACTGTGCGTCTTTCTCTGCCTGAAGCCTGTGGGCGTTGTTGCAGTAGCTGCACTGCTCGTTTTCGCACATAAAGAACAGAGGCTTTTCGGCAAGCAGTTTTTCGCCCAGCTCAAACATCTTCTTAACGTCGATGATCTTTGCAGCGGCATTACCAACGAGGGTTTCAATTAAAGCTCCCTCGCGTCTTAAAACGGGGGTAAAGCTAAGAAAGTCACGGTGTCCGGGGCAGAACTTGTTCATTTCCATGGTCTTGCCCTCATAATTTTCGACATATTTCGGAGCGGGGATAACTCTGTTTTCAAGATAAACAGAATCCATAATATCCTCGATAGCATGCAGGGTGGTGTTGCGGTTCATATCAACGCCGAGCATAATGATCTTGCCGTCCATTTCCTTTAATTTAAGGTAAGGCGAGCCGTAGCCGCAGTTGGTTTCGCACTTGTCATGGTCTTTTGTTAATTCCTCTGCCTTAGCTCCGATTGCATTGATGCAGTGAACGGGGCGAAGCGAACGGATAGAGTTCTTTCTCAGTCTGTGAGTTTCGGAAATGATGCCGACGGTCGAGCGGTCATTATCAGGGTCGTAGGGGTGGTTGAATGCCATTGTAGAAACGGCAAAGGTTCCGCTCTCGCCTACTGCCTCTAAAACAGCGTCAATAACGGTGTCAGCGCCGCCCTCAACCTGACCGATGCTGGAAAGAGCGCTGTGCATAAGAACAATGTCGCCTTCCTTAATTCCGCCGAGCTTGAGAGCAAAAACTATGTCTTGTTTTGTGATGGGTTTCAATTTACTTCCTCCTTACCATTTAGGTATTAGCAAAATTGTAACATACTTTTTCAAAAAAGTATACCGAAAAAGCAATTTTTCCCAAAAATTATGGCTCTTTTTTGTCTTGTGGCGGCGAAAAGACTTGCTAAAGAGCAAAATAAATGCTACAATTATTCTATCTGTGAGATTTACACCCCCCGAAAGGAAGTTTTTAATATGGCAGACAACAAGTTAGTTAAAGAAATCACTTCGATGGACGAGGACTTTGCCAAATGGTACACCGATATCTGCATCAAGGCAGAGCTTATCGACTACTCGTCGGTAAGAGGCTGTATGGTCATCCGTCCTTACGGCTATGCCATCTGGGAGCTTATCCAGAGTGAAATGGATACAAGATTTAAGAAAACAGGGCACCAGAACGTTTATATGCCTATGTTTATTCCCGAAAGCTTACTGCAGAAGGAAAAGGATCACGTTGAAGGCTTTGCCCCCGAGGTTGCCTGGGTTACACACGGCGGAAGTGAAAAGCTCGAGGAGAGAATGTGCGTTCGCCCCACCTCCGAGACCCTTTTCTGCGAGCACTACAAGAACATAGTTCACTCCTACCGCGACCTGCCCAAGCTCTACAACCAGTGGTGCTCGGTCGTTCGTTGGGAGAAAACCACCCGCCCCTTCCTGCGCTCAAGAGAGTTCTTATGGCAGGAGGGTCACACAATCCACGCTACCGCAGAGGAAGCAAGGGAAGAAACCTTAAAAATGCTTAACGTCTATGCAGACGTTCTTGAAAATTGCCTCTCTATCCCCGTTGTTAAGGGACAGAAGACCGAGAAGGAGCGTTTTGCAGGCGCTGAGGACACCTACACCATCGAGGCTCTTATGCACGACGGAAAGGCTCTGCAGAGCGGCACCAGCCACTATTTTGGCGACGGCTTTGCAAAGGCTTTTGAGATATTCTACACCGACAAAGAGAATAAGCAGGTCAACCCTTTCCAGACCTCTTGGGGAACTACTACCCGCCTTATCGGCGCCATCATTATGACACACGGTGACGACAACGGACTTGTTCTCCCCCCGGCAGTCGCTCCCATTCAGGCGGTCGTTGTTCCTATCGCACAGCACAAGGAAGGCGTTTTAGACGCCGCCCACGCTCTCACCGAGTCGCTCGAGGGCATTCGTGCAGTTTGCGACGACAGCGAGAAATCCCCCGGATTTAAGTTCGCCGAGTATGAGATGAAGGGCGTTCCCGTCAGAGTTGAGATCGGTCCTAAGGACATCGAGCAGGGCCAGTGTGTTATCGTTCGCAGAGATAACCGCGAAAAGACCGTTGTTGCTATCAAGGACGCCAAGGCCGCTGTTGAAAAAGCTCTTGAAGAAGTCCGCGTAGCTCTCTTTAACAGAGCACTTGAAAACCGCAAGAACAGAACTATCGACTGCCACACCCTCGAGGACTTTATAAAGACCGCCAAGGAGCAGGACGGCTTTATTCGCGCTATGTGGTGCGGAGACCGCGAGTGCGAGGATAAGCTCAAGGAGGTTGCCGGCGTAACCTCGCGCTGTATCCCCTTTGGCGAGGACGCTATCGGCGACAAGTGCGTTTGCTGCGGCAAGCCCGCCACCAAACTCGTCTATTGGGGCAAAGCATATTAATTTAAGTGAATAGTGAAGAGTGAAAAGTGAAAAGTTTTGGTAGGTTTTGCTTTCGCAAAACCTCAAATTAAAACACACATTGAATTATATTTTGTAGGGACCGGCGTCCCCGACGGTCCGCAAGGCGTTAGCCGTACAAGAGAGCGGGCAGTCCGGAGGCCTGTCCCTACAATTTTTTTCACCTGCATTTTGTAAGGAGAAACCTAATTATGACGCAGTTCTTAATTAAACTGTTTATTCCCGACTACAAAAACGTAAGCGACAAGTTTGTCCGCGAACGTTACGGCACGCTTAGCGGCACTCTTGGAATTATCTGCAACATTATTCTGTTTGCGGTAAAGCTTGTTATCGGCACCATAATGGGAAGCATCGCAATAACCTCCGACGCCTTCAACAACCTTTCTGATATGGGCACCTCGGTTATGTCGGTCATCAGCGCAAAAATGTCCAACCGCCGCCCCGACGCCGACCACCCATTCGGCCACGGCAGGTTTGAGTACATTTCCTCGCTCATTATTTCCTTTTTGATAATGCTGGTCGGCTTTGAGCTTTTCAAAAGCTCGCTTTCAAAGATATTTGCCCCCGAGCCTATCTCTATGCGCCCCGTTCTTATCATAATTTTGGCACTCTCAATTCTCATAAAGTTTTGGATGTTCCTTTACAATCGCAAAATGGGCGCGCTTATTGACTCAAAGGTTTTAAAGGCCGCCGCATCTGACAGCCTTAACGATGTTTTTGCAACCTCGGCGGTTATAGTTTCCTCGCTTGCGGGCTATTACCTTAACCTTAACATTGACGGCTACATCGGCTGTGTTGTTTCGGTGCTGATTATGGTTGTCGGCGTAAAGCTTGCGATCGACACGGTCAACGTACTGCTTGGCTCTGCGCCCTCTGCCGAGATGGTGTCAAATATAGAGGCTCTGCTTACAAAAAGCTCCTTTGTTCTCGGCATCCACGACCTTATTATCCACGACTATGGCCCGGGCAGGCTTTTTGCCTCTGTTCACGCTGAGGTCAGCGACAAGGAAAACGTGACGGTAATCCACGAGGAAATGGACGCACTGGAGCATGAGGCAATGCGTGAATTTGGAGTCGAGCTTGTAGTTCACATGGATCCTATTGCTACCGACAGCAAAGTCTTAAACGAGGCGAGAGAGCTGGTGCTCGGTATAATAAAAAGCCTTGGCGACTATTCAATTCACGATTTCAGAATGACCGACGGCGAAAACAGGGTCAACCTCATTTTTGACCTTGTTGTGCCCTGTTCAATGGACAAAAAAGAGCGCGACGAGTTAGTTTTCCTTATCCGCGGCGCGCTAAAAGAGGTCGACGAAAAGTACGCCGCCGTTATCCAGATAGACAACGACTACACCGCGAGAACATAAAGAAGAGCAGGCAAAATGCCTGCTCTTTTTTAGTTGAAAATCGTAAGCAAACCTAAATACTAAAACGTAGGGGCGACCAGTGGTCGCCCGTATTATTTTCTATTCCTCTATTTTTATTTCGCCGTTTTCCTTTTCAAACTTCTTAATATATTCCTTTATAATATAAAGAACCTGTCCATTTCCCGACCTGCCCTCATACTGAGCAACATATTTGAGTTTACCGTGTAATTCCTTGTTTATTTCTATTCCAAGATGCTTATTTTCTTTATTTCTCAAAAAATTCACCTCAAAAAATCTTAATTTAAGTTTATTTTAAGATTATTTTGTGTTATAATGTTGTAAATATACTTAATTTAAGTATACTAAACTTATATAATGAGGTGTTATTATGAGTGTTGTTCAGTGTTGGTGTTGTCAAAATTATCGTCTGATCGATGATGAAACTGTTGGAAACGATATAGGCTATTGCATATTAAAAAAGCAGCGTGTCAAACTCGAAGCCGAAGTTTGTTGTGAATTTATTTTGCGAAAAGGTCTTTATACTAAGCGGAACATTCCCGATTACTGCAAAAACTACAAATAGCGTTTTCGGTTGTGGCGGCAGATAATCTGCCGCCACAACTTTTTTACAAAAGTCCAGAATAAATTTTGACAAAGTTTGGTTTTTGGCTTGCAAAAGCCGTGGTTTATCGGTATAATGCAGGTAAGGCTATTTTCCAAAACGAAAGCGAGGTAACAGTATGCCCATTTTCTTTAATGACAAAACCAAGGTTTTTACTGTTAACACAGAAAAATCCACCTATGCCTTTATGATCGACGAGCTTGATCTCATCACCCACCTTTACTACGGAGATAGAATTTCGGATAACACCGATCTTACATATCTTCGCAACAAGGGCGGCGTTGGCAGAGGGCACACCTATCCTGAAACCACCTACGAGGAATTTGAGAACGGCGCAGGCCGCCTTTGCCCTCACGCAAGACTTCAGGAATATTCAACCTTCGGCATCGGCGACTTCCGCTCAGCCTGCCTTTCGGGCGAGTTTGCTGACGGCAGCCAAGCAGTCGACTTAAGATATGTAAAACACGAAATCGTTGACGGAAAGCCCGCTTTAGAGGGTCTTCCCGCCGTATACGCTAACGAGGACGAGAAGGCTCAAACCCTCGTTGTAACCCTTAAAGACAGCGTTCACGACCTTTTTGTCGAGCTTTACTACAGCGTTATCGAGGGCAAAGAGGCTCTTATGCGCCACAGCCGCATTATCAACAAAACAGGCAAAAAATTCTTCTTAAACACCGCTCTTTCGGCAAATATTGACTTTTACGGCAAGGATTTTGACGTAATTACATTCTACGGCAGACCCACCAACGAGCGTTACGTTGAGCGCACCCCCGTTCGCCACGGCAAGATCTCGAGCCAAAGCACAATGGGCATCACAGGCAACTTCAACTGCAACTCCATTATCCTCTGCGACAACGACGCTAACGAAGAAAAGGGCAACTGCTACGGCGCAACCTTTGTTTATTCCAGCAACTACGTCTGCAGCGCCGAGGTCGACCACGTAAACCGCACCCGCCTTGCAATCGGCATCAACCCCGACGGCTTCAGATGGAAGCTTGACGACGGCGAGGCTTTCACAACCCCCGAAGTCATCTTTACATACACAAAGGACGGTCTTTCAGACCTCTCCAAGAACTTCCATGACATTATCCGCAAGAATGTTTGCCGCGGCAAGTGGAGAGATGCGCGCAGACCTATCCTTACAAATAACTGGGAAGCCACCGTTTTCGAGTTTGACGAGGATAAGCTTGTCGACATTGCAAAAGAGGCAAAAGAGTTCGGCGTTGAGATGCTTGTTGTTGACGACGGTTGGTTCGGCCACAGAGATTGGGACAACACAAGCCTTGGCGACTGGTTTGAGGACAAGAAAAAGCTCCCCAACGGTATGCCCGGACTTTGCAAGAAGCTTAACGATATCGGTATGAAGCTCGGCGTTTGGTTTGAGCCCGAAATGATCTCAGAGGAAAGCGAACTTTACAAAAACCACCCCGACTACTGCATTCGCGTTCCCGACAGAGCTCCCATGCGCGGCAGATGGCAGCTTGTTTTAGATATGTCGAGAAAAGAAATTCGCGACAACATCTACGAGCAGATGGCAAAGATCCTTCGTGAGAGCCCCGTTGCCTACATCAAGTGGGATATGAACAGAAACGTTACCGACGCTTATTCCCGCGCGCTCGCTGAAGACAGGCAGGGCGAATTCTACCACCGCTATATGCTCGGCGTTTATGAGCTTATGGAGCGCATCAACAAGAACTTTCCCGACGTTCTGATTGAAAACTGCTGCGGCGGCGGCGGACGCTTTGACGCGGGTATGCTCTACTACTCGCCTCAGATATGGAGCAGCGACAACACCGACCCCTATCACAGAATGAAGATTCAGTACGGCACTTCGTTTGTTTATCCCATTTCGACAATGGGCGCTCACATTGCCTACGCTCCCAACATCAACACCTTCCATCCCGCAACAGTTTTCCAGCGCGGAGTTGCGGCAATGGCAGGCACATTTGGCTACGAGCTTGACCCCACTATTGAGGACGAGACCGCCAAAAAAGATATGCTCTTTATGACAGAGCTTTACAAAAAGCACTATTTCACCATCAATTACGGTGACTACTACCGCCTTGTTTCTCCCTACAAGCAGACCACAGACACCACACGTCTTTCGGCTTGGGAATACGTTTCAAAGGACAAGGAAAAGGCGCTCTTCAGCCTTATACAGCTTGACAACGCAAACAGCGGCGACCCCTATTTTGTAAAAATGCGCGGCCTCGATAGCGAGAAAAATTACAAGCTCAATATGATCTTTGAGACCAGAGACATTCACACAAAACCCTTTACTCCCTGGATAGAGGAAAAGGAGATGGGCGTTTTCAGCGGCGAAGTTCTTATGAAGGCAGGCCTTCACTTAAGTCTTTTCAGAGGCGACAATATGGCGGCCGTTATCGAGCTTGATGCAGTTAAATAAACAAACGAAAAAGCACCCGCAACGGAGACACTTCGTAAAGAAGCAGTCTCCGTTTTTTATATAATAAAAAGACACTTTCGGTTTGAAAGTGTCATAATA
>CAZDSQ010000027.1:0-23677 GCA_964508295.1 uncultured Oscillospiraceae bacterium
CGTCAATCGGCTGATTTCATTGGATATTCAAGACATCCTTATGACAACCTGCCTTTGCCGTCCGTTTTTTATGCTTTTTTGTGAGATTTTGGGGCGGGTAGCTGGGAGAAAACTATTGCGGCGAACATTATAACGCAGCCC
Source organism: uncultured Oscillospiraceae bacterium (assembly GCA_964508295.1). GTDB lineage: Bacteria > Bacillota > Clostridia > Oscillospirales > Ruminococcaceae > SIG578. Next base: position 142 of record CAZDSQ010000027.1, read on the forward strand.
AAGGTCTCCCTTAAAGTAAAGCTCTCGCCGATAAGAACAACACCCGCAAGCGCCGCAAAAACTGACTCCAAGCTCATTAAGATAGATGCGACTGTCGGATTTTTTGAATACTGCTGACCGATTATCTGCAGAGTATACGCCGCGCCGCAGGACATTATGCCAAGATATAATATGTAGGGGGCGGCGGCAATAATGTTTTCGATAGTAGGCTTGTCGAAAATAAACATAAGCACAAGCGAAAGAACGCCGCAAACAAAAAACTGAAGCGCCGAGAGCTTAACTCCGTCAACCGTGTCGGAATATTTGTCTATGCATAGTATCTGCAACGTAAATGCAAAGGCACAGCATAGAACTATAAGGTCGCCTGTGTAAATTCCTCTCTCACCGCCGCCGAGGCATAAAAGGAACATACCAACGGCCGCAAACACAACGGCTATCCAAACGGTAAAGGATGGCCTTTTTTTATTAAACAGATTAAATATCGGAACTAAAACGACATAAAGTGCGGTAATAAATCCCGATCTGCCTGATGCGGCCGCATCGTCGGGGTAAAGGGCAATGCCAAACTGCTGAAAGTTTGTTGCAATGCATAGGAAAACACCGCACAAAATACCGCTTATAATGAGCGACTTTCTCTTTTCTTTTGTGTTTTCAAAAACGGGAACGCCGCTTTTGCGGCTTCTAAGCAGAATAAGTGGCAGGAGCGAAAGCGTTCCTATGATAGAACGTATTCCGTTTATGGTAAAGGGAGAGAGGTATGCTACCGCTCTGTCCTGCATAACAAACGAAATTCCCCAAAGAAATGCCGCAAGGACGAGCATTAAATTTCCTTTTAGATTTTTACTCATTTTATCACCGATTAAAGCTGAATTTCACCGTTTTCAAGCATCTTCTGAGCCGCAAGCAGAACACCGATCATTCCAGAGTCGAAGGTAAGTGCACCCTGCATCCAGGCGGCGTAAGGCTCACGCAAAGGTGCGTCTGCCGACATTTCAACCGAGGCGCCCATTGTAAAGGTTCCTGCCGCCATAATAACCTCGCTGTCGTAGCCGGGCATAGCCCAAGGCTCAGGTGTTACAAAGGAGTCGATAGGGGCGCCGCTCTGTATTCCGCGGCAGAAGGAGCAAAGCCTAGCTGCGTTTTCAAGCAGCAGGCACTGAACAATGTCTGCTCGCTTTTCTGTGGGAGTGGGAACGGTTTCAAAGCCGAGCTTTGTAAAGAAGCTTGAAGCAAAAATTGCGGTCTTAACTGCGTTGCATACCGTCTGCGGAGCCAAGAAAAGCCCTAAAAACAGCTCTCTGTTCATATCAAGAGTGCATCCAATCTCTTTGCCGACCCCGACATAACAAAGCCTGTCCGCACATTTTTCGACAAGCTCCTTTTTGCCGGCAACATATCCGCCTGTTCTGGCAATTCCGCCGCCTGCATTTTTGATAAGCGAGCCTATGATAAGGTCAGCGCCGTAGTCGGTGGGCTCCTGTGTGTCAACAAACTCGCAGTAGCAGTTGTCAACAACTATGTATGCTTTTTTATTCACCGAGCGGATAGCGTCTATCATTTCTTTTGTCTGCTCGCTTGTAAATGAGGGGCGCAAGCTGTAGCCGCGCGAACGCTGGATATATGCCATTTTTATATCATCAGAGCAGGCCTTTTTGATAGCCTCTAAGTCGTACATTCCGTCGTCTTTGAGGTCTACTTCGCTATAATCAATGCCGAAATCTATAAGCGAGCCGTCGCCCTCTTTGCCGTTTATTCCTATTACGGCGTGTAGGGTGTCGTAAGGAGTTCCTGTAACCGAAACCATTTTGTCACCTGGGCGCAGCAGTGCTGAAAGAGCGGTCGAAATGGTGTGTGTGCCAGACATAAAGTTAAAGCGCACAAGCGCATCCTCGGCGCCGACAATGCGGGCGAAAACGCTGTCAAGGGCGTTTCTGCCGCTGTCATCGTAGCCGTAGCCTGTAGTTCCTATTAAGTGCGCCGCCGAAACACCGACAGAGGTAAAGGCGTGCATAACCTTTGTCTGATTATGGCGCAGGGTTTCCTCAGCCTTTTCAAAAAGCGGCTTGCAGTCCCTTAGGGTTTCCTCGCAAAGAGAGTAAAGGCGAGGGTCAATTTTGTAGTAATCTTTCCAGTCCATTTTAAGCATCTTCCTTTAATAGTAATAAACCGAAACGGCTTTTTGCTTTAAAGCCGATTTTTTTGTATAGCTTTGCGGCAGATGGCGAGGTGCACAAGAGGCAGGGGGTGTAGCCCTCGCTCTGCAGCGTGCGGCAGACCTCAAAAATCAGCCGCCAGCCGAGGCGCAAACGCCTGAAATCAGGGTGCACCGAAACGTCGGATATAATTGCGGTTTTCTCAAAAAAGTGCAAAACCGCCGCCGTGCCGACCTTTTTGCCGCCAAAGCATGCGGTAAAAAGTCGGGCAGGTGGAGCTTTTCTGTAAAAATAGTCGCAGTAATAGCTTTCAAAAGCGGTGTCCTTGTAGGACGAATTGGCGCTTTTAAGCACATCAAAAAAGGTATGCGCGTCGCACTCCTCTTTGATTTCGCAGTCGGATTGCGGCGTTTTGGGAGTCTTTTTAAGCACAAAAGCCGAGCCAAAAGCCGCCTCGCCGCCGCACTTTTTCAAAATGCGCTCTATTATCCTTTTGTCTGCCTCCAAAAAGCTCGCCGCGCCGCCCTCAAAACTTAAAAAGCTGATAAGCTCGTTTAAGTCGGGCTTCCCCCAGAAGTGCGCCGTCAGATTTCCGCTGTAGCTGCAGATAAGGCCGACCGTTCTGTTTTTGCTCTGTATTTCGTAAAGTGAGCAAAGCCTGTGCGGTAAGAAACAGCGTGCGTTTGAAACAAGGCGGGTAAGCAAAACCGAAGATTTTTGTTTTTTGCCCTCTAAAATTTCGGAGAGCCGCTCTAAAGGAATTTCTGTTATCATAGCTCTGAGATGCGGGGCAGAATAGCCGAAACAAGCTTGTATACGCTATCGAGGTCCGCTGAGTCAATAACGCAGTTTGGAGAGTGGAGATAGCGGCAGGGAAGGGAAATGGCGGTAGTCTTAACGCCGCCCGCAATCTTGTGAATGGATGCGCTGTCGTTAGCGCCCGCGACTGCGCGCTTAACTTGAGCGGGGATTTTCTCGCTCTCGGCAGTTTCCATAACAAGCGAGAAAAGTTCTCTGTCGTAGGCACAGCCTTTGTCCATAAAGGAAACAACGCCGCCACAGCCGAGTGAGCAAACCGTCTTGTCGTCGGGAATGTCGTTTAAGTCGCAGGCGGTTGTAGAGTCAAGGACTATGGCGTAGTCGGGCTTTACGGCGCTTGCCGCAATAAGAGCACCGCGGCAGCCTATCTCCTCCTGAACGGTGAAAACGGCGGTAAAGGAATATTCGCTCTCGCTCTTTAGTAGCTTAATTAAAACGGCGCAACCTGCTCTGTCATCAAGGGCGCGGGCTAAAATTTTGCCGCCTGCCATAACGGTGAAATCGCCGACTAAAGTGCCTGTGTCGCCGAGGCAAACCAGCTTTGAAGCCTCGTCCTTGCTGTCAGCGCCGATGTTTATATAAAGCTCGTCGTCCTTTAAAACCTTAGAAGCGCTTTCTTTTGAAAGCAGGTGGGGCGCTACAGCACCGATAACGCCGTCAACACCTCCGTTTTTGGTGCAGATAACAACCCTTTTGCCTGTAAATTGCCTCGGGTCGATGCCGCCGACGCTGGCAAAGCGCAAAAGGCCGCCGTCAGTAATGCTTGTTATGATAAAGCCGACCTCGTCCATGTGAGCGGCAAGCATAATCTTGCTATTAGGCTCTTTTTTGCCCTTTTTCTCGGCAATAAGATTGCCAGCTTTGTCGGTATAAATTTTATCGCAGTAAGGTCTTATCTCGTTTTCGATAACGGCTCGGACATACTGTTCGTCACCCGAAACGCCTATGGGAACGCAGAGCTTTTTGAGTAACTCTATCATTTCTCGTCAGCCTCCCTTATATAAGTTTCGAGCAGGTCTATAAGCGAAATTAAATCGTGCAGGTCAAGGATTTCAGATGCTGAGTGCATATTTAAGATCGGCAAAGAAATGAGTGCACAGTCTATGCCGCCTGATTTTAAAGTAAGGCGGTCAGCATTTGTTCCCGTGCTCTCAGAAAGTATTTCGTGCTGAATTAAGATGCCTTTTTCGTTGGCAATCTTTTCAATTTTCTCGGTAAGGGAGCGGGATAAAATGGGGCTGTGCCCAAGCATTACACCGCCGCCGAGCTTGCCCGTTTTTTCGCTGGGCGCACCGGGGTAGGAGCCAAAGCTTGTGTCAATGACAATAACCTCGCCGACATCAAACTCTGCCGCAAAAGCACCGCGCAAGCCAAGCTCCTCCTGTGCGCTTAAAAGAAGCGTGACGCAGGTGTTTTTAAGGTCGGTTTGGACAAGCTTTAAGCCCAGAGCAAGCAGCGCCGCAACGCCCGCCTTGTTGTCAAGAGCGGCCGAACAGACCTTGTTTTTGCCAAGGCGAGTAAATTCACTTTTGAGCAAAACAAGATCTCCTCGGGAAATTTGAGCCTCTGCCTCGCCCTTTGAAAGACCAATATCAATGGCAAGCTCGTCTATAGCGGGAAATTTGTCGCTCTCGCCCTTCTGAAGATGCGGCGGAACGGTGGCAAAAACTCCCTCAAAAGCCTCTTTGCCGAAAACAGTAACGCGGCTGCCGAAAGCGGCACGCGCGTCAATGCCGCCGACTGCGGCAACCTTTAAAAAGCCGTTGTCGTAAAAATCCGTCACAACAAAACCGATCTGGTCGCAGTGCGCGTCAAGCAGAATTTTGTTTTCGGCGTTTTCATTGCCTATTTTAATGTAGATGTTTCCAATCTTATCGCGTTCTGTTTTTGCTTTATCTCCAAAAACGGAGCAAGCCTCACTAAAAAGCGAGGCTTCGTTTGATGATATTAAATTAAGAGTGCAAAGCTTTTCTAAAATTTCAGTAACCTGCATTTTTATCCTTCCTTAAAGAGAATTAACAAGCTCTTTAAAATGCCTTCCTCGCTCCTCAAAGTTTCTGTACTTGTCAAAGCTTGCAGAGGCAGGACTCATTAAAACAACGTCGCCCTCGGCGGCTCTCTCGTGCGCAAGGGATACCGCCTCTGCCATATCAGAAACCCTTACGGTTTCGGGAACGGGCAGGGCAGATGTATCTTCACTTAGCGCCGCTTCAATCTTGGGAGCAGTAGTTCCCATAGTAATGAGAAGCTTAACGTTTTCCTTTATATAAGGGGCAAGCGGAGCGTAGGGGATGTTCTTGTCATATCCGCCCGCAATAAGAATAACCTTTCTGTCAAAAGCTTTAAGGCCCGCAATAGTTCTTGTGGGGCTTGATGCGATAGAGTCGTTGTAATAGCGGGCGCCATTTACCTCTCTTACAAGCTCAATTCGGTGCTCAACGCCGCCAAACTCTGCGGCAACCTTTCTCACAACGTTAGCTCCGACCTCGCCGCCGACGGTAGATATGGCGGTAAGATAATTTTCAACGTTATGCTCACCAGGGAGTTTGATAAGGCTCTTGTGCATAATCTTGTGAATGCCCTCACGGTCTTTGAGCATTATGTTGCCCTCGCCGTCAAGGAAAGCACCGTTTAAGTGAAGCGCTGATAGGAAATCCTGCCCGCGCGAGTAGGAAAACCACTCAACTGCGCCGCGCGCATCGGGCTCCATAGCGCGTGTAATGTCATTGTCACGGTTTAGGATAAGGCGCGAAAAGCCGTTCTGATGCATAAAAATGTTGCGCTTAGCGTCGATATATTCCTGCATATCCTTGTGAACATCAAGGTGGTTGGGAGCAACGTTGGTGATAACTGCAACATCGGGGCTCTGGCGCATGGAGATAAGCTGAAAACTCGATAATTCCACAACTGCGCAGTCGTCGGGTGATATCTGGTCGCAGATAGGAAGAAGTGCTCTTCCAAGGTTTCCGCCGAGGTGAACTGTTTTGCCCGCTTCCTCGAGCATACGCGCAATGAGGTTTGAGGTGGTGGTCTTGCCGTCGCTTCCGGTTATCGCATATATCTTGCAGGGACAAAGCTCAAAGAAAAGTTCCATTTCGCTTGTTATGCAAACGCCTGCCTGACGAAGTTTTCGCAAAGCGGGATGCTCAAAATACATTCCTGGGGTGCGAAAAACTATGTCGGCATCAATGTTATTAAGGTATTCCTCGCCCAGCGAGAGCATAACGCCCATTTCGCGAAGTTCGGCGGCCTCGGGAATCTTATCCTCGCTCCTCTTGTCGCAGAGGGTGACGAGCGCGCCGCAGGATGCCGCCTTTCTGATAAGCTCGCTGTGGCTGACGCCAATTCCGATAAAGGCAACCTTTTTGCCCTTTATTTTACGGTAAAAATCGTGTATATCCGAAAAAAGCATCTAACAGCACTCCTTTTTTTCGCCGCTTACTGCCGAGGTGATAGCAAGATCGTCGACAAATTTCTTAATAACATAGATGATGACCGCCGCGTTTACAACGGCAAGTGTTTCAAGTGCGACAATTTCTTTTCCGAATATAAATGCACTGTAAACGCAGTAGCCTGTAAATAAAATGAGCGGGGAAACGAAAAGTCGCTTTCTGTGAATTAAAACATATATGATAGAGAGGGCTTCTGCAAGATAGAAGTACCTCTCATGCATTCTCGGTAAAAAGAAGGGCATCAAAAGAACGAGTATAAATGCCGCATCAAATAAAAGTGTGTCGGTAAGTCTGTCCTTGTAGGTGCAGACAAAAACAATGAATATAAAGCATACCGCGCCTGCCAAAAACAGAGCAGCAGTTCCGAATATGTCAAAGTCATATTCCGAGAAAAGCGCCCAGAAGCTCGGACAGTTAAGGGTTAATTCGGGGTAGCTTGAGGTCTGGTCAAGATAGATAGAAAATGTGTCGTAAAAGCTCCTGCCGCATAAAAGCGAGGGGGCGAGGGTCGCGAAAAAGGTTACGGGGAACCAAACCAGATGTTTTAAGGATATTTTATGTTTTAAAACAAGGAATATGATAACAGGCAGAATGAAAATTGCCTGCATCTTAAAGGAAAAGGCAAGCGCAAAAAATGCAATTGAGGTTTTGGGCCTTTTAGAAAGGGCAAAATAGAGCGCCCAGACCGAAAGGGCGGTGTAAATTCCGTCGCACTGAGCCCAGTATGCCGAGTTTAAAAAGAGGGTGGGAGCAAACAGCGCTCCGAAAAAGGCTAAAAGAGCGGTTATGTCATTTTTTGTAAAAAGACGGACAAGCTTTACAGCGCCGAGAGCCAAAACAAAATCAAAAACGACCGATAGAATTTTTATCATATAAAGGTCGTAAAAATTGGTTCGGGAAATAAAAAAGAGATAGTAAAGATAGGGCATATTGTAGTCGCCTATCGGGGTGGTTATCGGCTCTACGCCCGGTAGAAGCCGCATCTGCGCAAGCCAGCGGCTTAAAAAGTTTGTGTAGTCGGTCGAAATAGCATCAAAGACATAAAACCTTAATGCCAACGCCGCCGCGGCAACAACCAAAAAAGAGGCGAATATAAGGTCGGATTTGACATCAAATCTGAACATAAAGAAAAGGGAACAGAAAACGAGTATTAAAAGAGAAATTACGAGAATAAAAACAGCGTCTGCGTTCGACCTTGCCGCCAGCATTTCAAACGGCCCTGCGAGGAAAAACACCGTAAAGCAAACGAGCGCTGAAACTGATAGAGCTATTCTCACACCCTTTGAAAAAGGGGGAAGGTTTGTTTTTAAAAACTGCATAATCCTGCTCCTTTTGTTTTTTGGCGGCGCAAAGCAAAATGCGCCGCCGAAAAGAATAGTTATTTTACATCAAATGCAAATATGTGGCATTTGTCATTACCCCATGTCTCCATCGGGGTAAGGCGAACTGCGACAGCCTCAAGGTCTGCGCTGTGCTTGCAAAGGCGCTGGTAGTTGTTGTCAGCTTCTGCAATCACAACAACGCTGCCGTCTTTTAGAACGGCCTCGATCTTGTAGGCCTTTGTCATTGTCTTGGGAACATAAGAGGGAACAAAGCTAAGCGGGCGGTTGTTTATCATATCGCGCTTAAGCTTGTGCTCTGCCTCGGGGAGAGTTGCGCGGTTTAAGTCGCTGTCAAAAACAACACGAACCTCGCTGATCTTTGTGGGAGCGCTGAATTTGTACTCAATGCTCTCGCCCTTGGCGGCATGGTAGCCGTTGTCACAGTCGCCAATGGGTCGGTCGTTGCCGTTTCTGAGGTTCTCTCCGTCTGCGCCTGAGCAGATAAGCTCTGCGCTCTTTGTAAGAGAGGAAACTGTTCTTGTGTTAAAGGGAAGATAACAGTCATCATACATAAGGCTTTCCTTAAGCTCGCCTACATATCCCTTGGTGTAGATCTCTCTGGGGGAAATGCCCTTTTCTACTGCCATTGCGGCGGCAGTTCCCGCTGCCTGACCCAAGATGCCGCAGGTAGCCATAACTCTTGTGGAGCTAAGTGCTGAGTGAGTAACGCTGATGTTCCTTCCTGCGAACATTAAGTTGTTTATGTTTTTAGAATAAATTGAGCGGTAGGGGATTCCAAATGGTGAGGGAGCGGGGTGGAATATCGTCGGAGGCTCAGAGGTGCGGAATGCGGCGGGGTGATGGTCGTCCATAGGCCAGCCGCCGTAAGCGATGATGTCCTCAAATTTTCCCTCGCCTCGAACGTCGTTCTGATTCATAACGTGGTCGCCAACGTATCTGCGGCTCTCACGCTTTCCGGGTAACATTCCAAGCCAGTCAAGGTGCCAGTTGCGGTTTTCTTCTGCAACAACGGGGTCGTTCTTGCAGTAATCCCACATTCCGTAGGCAACGGCTAAAAGCTCATTTCGTAAGTTTTCGGTGTCGTCAATGGTGTTGCCCATTCCGCCGAGCTCTAAGTACCAAAAGTTTTCGCCCGCCTCGTCAAGATGTGCGCGGCGGTACATCTTTGCGTGCTCATATTTCTCTGCCCATACGGGAGGAATAAAATATGAGGGCTCGTCTGTTTCCCTTGCCTGAATTAAGCAGCTCATACCCATTGTGTGAGTGTCAGACACCTCGGGAGCAATACTCTCGTTATATTCGCTTCTTGCCTCTCTGCCGTGTCTGAATTCGGCATTTGTGAGGGGGGCTAAAATGCTGTCGCCCGAGCAGTCTATAAAGATCTTAGCGGTAACTGTGTGAAACTGCTGGGTGGTGGTCTGCCAGCCTTTAATAGAAACGATGGTGTCGTTTTCCATCTCGGCATCAAGGCAGCTGCAGTTTAAAAGCATAGTTATATTTTTCTCAAGGTAAACCTTTTCAAACATAACCGAATCCCAAATGCTGTAATTCTTTTCGGGATTGCGGTAGAAGTTATCCATAGCCATTTCTTCCATAATGCCGGTCTCGCGGTTGTTTTCTCCTCTTGCACCGCAAACCCACATACGAATTTCGCTGGAAGTGTTTCCACCAAACATAGGTCGGTCCTGCATAATAGCAACCTTTGCACCGTGACGGGCTGCAGAAACTGCAGCGCAAAGACCTGCAAGTCCTCCGCCGACAACACAAACGTCAACGTCGTGGTTAATAGTTTTCAAATTTGACATATTAAAATCACCTCATACATTTAGTGGGACTGACTGTTCTTATGTATTGAATGGAAAAGCGCAGGGCGCAAATTTCCACATTAAAATTATATCATAGCGTATAAAGATAAGTCAATCAAAAAGAGGAAAATAAAGGATAAAAAACAGAGCTTTACTTATTGACCTTCAAAAAAAGCTATGATATAATAATTTAACGGATAAATAAATTGTAAGGAGGCGGGCAGATGAACGGTCAGGTAGGCAACGTGCATCTTATGCAGAAATTAAATCGCCTTAAAGTTCTTAGCTGTATCCGCAAAAACCCTTATATTGTAAGACCTGCTGTGGCAGAGCAGACGGGGCTGTCATTAGCTTCTATTACAAATATAGTTTCCTTTCTTATAGAAAAAGGCCTCGTTGTTGAAACCGGCTTTGAAAACGCCGAGAGAATAGGCAGAAAGGCCGTGCTTTTAAAGTTCTGCCCCTCTGAGCATAACCTTATATGTGTTTCAATTTCGCAGAATAAAATTTCGGTGTCGCTTACCGATCTTGACGGAAAAATTCTCCAGACGAAAGATTTTGACTTTTCAGAGGAGAGTGCAAAAGAGGCTCTTCTTAAAATAAAGAGCGGTATTTCAGCCCTTATTGCAGAGGTTGACCCCGCTAAGCTCCTCGGCATAGGGATTGCCGTTTCCGCCCTCGTTTTGTCGGACGGAACGCTGGCGGTCTCCAGCAAAATGAGGTGGGATAAGACCGACCTTAAGGGCGAGCTTGAAAAGGAGTTTAATAAACCCGTTTTTGTAACCGACTCGTCGGTTGCCCGTGCGCATTACTGCAACGAGTTTGTTTCGGGCGAAAATATAAGAAGTATGCTTTTTGTCGATTTAGTTGACGGTGTCGGCGCAGTCCACTTTTATGAGGGACACTTAAACCGCAGTGTTATCGGCGAGATAGGGCACACCACCGTTGAAAAGGATGGGGACGAGTGCTTCTGCGGAAACCGAGGCTGTCTTGAAATTATGTGTTCACTCGAGAGGGCGGGCGAGCAGTATAAAAAATCGGGCAAGGGCAAGAGTATTGACGATGTAATAAAGGGCTATGAGAGCGGCGAAAAGACCGCGGTGGCGCTTCTTAATCGAGCAGGGGAGTACCTCGGAATCGGAATGGCAAATGCCGTTAACGTATTAAACCCCGATGCAGTTATAATAAACGCGGGTCAGTACCACGGATGCACGGCGGTGCTGGACGTTGCAATAGACGAGGCGAGGCGCAGGATATTCTCGGCGCTTTCTGACAGAATCGAGTTCAAAACCGCTGAGATAAGCGATAGTATGATGATTGAGGGTATGGCGCAGAATTTGTGCGAGTGTATCTTTGATATAAATTTTGACGGCGAGATTTTTTAAATAAAAGAGGTCCTTTTATGAGAGATTACTTTAAAAACGGAGAGAAAATAAACTTTATTTTCCCCATTGACGGCGACTGTGTAAATGAAAATGACGGCGCGATTCGCGACGGCGCTCTTTACATAACCGCTAAAATAGCGGGAGACTCCGATGACGAGGTTTTTGTAAACGGTGCGAGGGCCGAGTACAAAAACGGTGCCTTTGAGGCAGAGGTTAAAATTAGCGGCTGGTACAACACCTTGGTTGCCGAGAGCAAAAAGGGCGGTAGTGCAAAGGTCGCGGTTTTAAAGCTTGACGGCGCAGTCGGCGGCTGGCGCCTTTCGGTTGACGATAATATCATTTTTCTTTGGGATATAAACAAAAATAAGGACATTTATAAGTCAATATTTGAAAATCCCTATCTTGCAGTCTACAAAAAGGCTCACGACCTTTACGGAATGAAGCTTCATTTAAACCTCTTTTACGAATTTGACGAAATGGACGACTTTAAAGAGGATAGAGGTTACTTTAACCTGTCGATGATGACCGACAAGTTTAAGGACGAGTGGATAGCAAACTCGGATTGGCTTCGCCTTTCCTTTCACGCTAAAGCAAACCATCCCGATATGCCTTACAAGAACACCACCCGTGAGGAGATTGGGCCCATCTGCGAAAAGGTGCAGAATGAGATAATCCGCTTTGCAGGCAGACAGACCCTTTCGGATATAACAACTGTTCATTGGGGCGAATGTACCTTGGAGGGAATGCGCGAGCTTCGCAGTCAGGGAATAAAGGGCTTTGCGGGCTACTTTGAGTTTAATCCTGACGGCTCGACCTTAGTTTCCTACCATTATCCTCACGAGCTTGTTGAGTACCTTACCAACCGAGATTTCTGGAGAGATAACGAGGAGAACTTTATCTGCGGCAGAATTGACCTTGTGCTTAACTGCTTTAAGTTAGAACAAATAGTTCCTCTGCTTGACGAGATCTACGAAAACAAGACCCGCTCAGGCTTTATGGAGCTTATGATACACGAGGAATATTTCTATCCCGACTATGATAATTACATTCGCGAGTTTGAGGAAATTGTGCTCACGGCGGCAAAATGGTGCTATGAGCACGGCTACGAGGGCAGAACTTTTGGCTCGGTAATGTTTGAAAAAAGAAATACCATCGACTAATATACAAAAAGGAGTGTCCAAAATGAAAAAAGTAAAATGGGGCGTTATAGGCGCAGGCGGAATTGCTGACAGAAGAACCATCCCCGGAATGATGCTTGCAAACAATGCAGAGCTCGTTGCGGTTATGGAAGTCAACACCGAGCTCGCCGAGAAGATCAGAGCAAAATACAACGCAAAATATGCCTATACCGATGCTTTTGAGCTTATCGCAAACGAGGAGGTCGAGGCGGTCTACATCGCTTCTCCCGTAACCTTCCACAAGGATCAGGTTATCGCCGCCGCAAAGGCAGGCAAGCACATTCTCTGCGAAAAGCCCATCGCTATGACTGTTGAGGAGGCCGAGGAAATTCAGGCTATCTGCGACGAGTGCGGCGTTAAAACAGGAACAGGCTTTATGATGCGCTACCACGCATATCACAAAAAGATGCACGATCTTATCGCCGAGGGCGCTCTCGGTCAGGTTGTTTCCGCAAGAGCACAGCTTACCTGCTGGTATCCCGAGATGGAGGGCGCTTGGCGCCAGAAAAAAGCTCTTTCGGGCGGCGGTGCACTTATTGATATGGGCGTTCACTGTATCGACCTTATTGAGTATATCACCGGTGGTAAAACCGTTAAGACCGTTGCTTTTAACGACACTAAGACCTTCGGCTATGACGTTGATGACTCTTCCAACGTTCTTATTAAGCTTGACAACGGCGTAACAGGCTACGTTGACAGTAACTTCAACATTCCCGATGCCGCCGCAAAGTGCAGAATGGAATTTTACGGCACACGCGGAAGCATTATCGCTGAGGGCACCATCGGTCAGGTTGAGGGCGGAAAGATAGAGGTCGTTGTTTCTGAGGCAGGCGGCTATGACGCCGACCAGAACAGAAACGAGGTTGCTCCCATGGAGATCTCGGTCGAGTTCGGCAATATGTATACCAAGGAGATCGAGTCCTTCTCTAATTCCATCTTAACAGATGCTCCCATCGAAATTCCCATGTCTGACGCTGTTCACATTCAGAAGGTCGTTCGCGCTGCTTACGAGTCCTCTGATAAGGGCGTTTGTGTTAACGTTGATTAAGTAAGGAGTGAATTTTTATGAATATTTTAGCAATCGGCTGTCATCCCGACGATGTTGAAATTGCTTGCGCAGGAACACTTGCAAAATGCGTAAAAAGAGGAGACAAGGTTATCGTTTGCCACGCTTCCAGCGGTGACCTTGGCCACGTAATCATTCCTCCCGACGAGCTTCGTGTAATGCGTGCAAACGAGGCTAAAAAGGCAGGCTCGCTTGCGGGAATTGAGGTTATCTGGGGCGGCTTTGACGACCTGCAGATATATGATAACAACAAAGAGGCAAGAGATAAGATCGTTGACGTTATCCGTTACGCCAACCCCGACGTTATCATCACCCACGACCCCGACGATTATATGCCCGACCATACTGCAGTTTCGCGTCTGGTTTTTGATGCCAGCTTTACTGCAACACTCCCTAACTACACCGACTATCCTCACGTTTACAGCAGTGAGGACGGTCAGCCCGCAAAGCTCGTTCCCATTTATTATATGGACACCCTTGCAGGAGTTAACTTTAACCCCACCGAGTTTGTTGACGTTTCTGACGAGATCGATTTAAAGATCGAGATGCTTGAGTGCCATGCAAGCCAGCTTGTCTGGATGAGAGAGCACGACGGAATTGATTTTGCCGATATGGTTAAAACCTGCTCGCGCTACCGCGGTTACCAGTGCGGTGCCGACTATGCAGAGGGCTTCCGTCAGTGCCAGGTCTACCTTAAGGGAACAACAAAGCGTATGCTCCCCTAAAAAAGTTTTCTATTATTTTTAATAAACAGGAGGTTCTATTATGGATTTTTCAAGTACAGTAAAAGGCTCGCTTCTTGAAGGCTTCTATCCTGCAGGATGGGATATGGAGAAGATCGATGCCTGTATGCAGCACTCGCCCGAAGAGGTTCTTGACCGCCAGGATTTCTGGAACAAGGATTTTAACCCCGTAAAGTGCGACAGCCTTGCAGATTTTGACACCTATATGGGCCACGAAATCGCTTGGCAGATCAAAAAGGCAAGAGATGCAGGCGAAGAGATCGCTTTCATTCTCCCCGTAGGTCCTATGGGTATGTACAAGTGGGCGGTTTACTTCCTTAAGATGTGGAACTGCAAGTGCGACCACGTTCATTGCTTTAATATGGACGAGTGGGCTGACAGCGAGGGCAACACCCTCTCGAGCGACAACCCCGCTTCCTTCCAGTACGCAATGGAAAACGCTCTTTACAATCCCCTCGGAGAGCTTACCGTTCCTGTAAATCAGAGAAACTTTGCAACTAAGGAAAATCTTCCTACATATCCCGAAAAGATCGCTGCTCTTAAGGCGAAGGGTGCAAAGCTCGTTTTAGTTTACGGTATCGGCAGAATGTGCCACATCGCATTCTGGGAGCCCCACTTTGCTGCTGATTACAACAGCGTTGAGGAGTGGAAGGCACAGCCTTACAGAATCGCCGCTAAGATTCACCCCCTTACCGTTGAGCAGAACGCTCTCACTTCCTTTAAGTCGAGAACAACTCTTGTTCCCTGCAGAGCTAACACAATAGGTCCCGGCCTCTTCCTGCAGGCTGACTATGCTATCGGCGGTTGCGACGGAACTTTGGGACGTGGAATGCAGTGGCAGGGTATGAGCTTCTGGATGACTCTGCGTTACGGACCTGATATGTGGATCACCTCTACATTTATGCCCACCCTCCCCGGAAAGCTCTTCTTCTTAGAGGAGCTGGCAGGTCCCCTTGTTGCTGAATGTAACTAATTTTTAAAAAGGCCGAGAATGACAAAAAAAGTCATTCTCGACCTTCTTTTTTGCCCTAAAACTGTTGACATTAAGCCTTTTTTAAGGTATCCTACAAGTTGTGAGAAATATACTATTGTGCTAAAAAGGAGTAAGGCTATGTTTGTCAGAGAACAGAGAAGCTATACCATAAAAACCGTGGACGAAAATTTCAGTTGGGACGACATTGAAAAAGCCCCCATAGATATTTTCTGCTGGAAATATGACTATAAGCCCAAGACCTTTGCGCAGCTCGTTTTTGTTGAGGGCAAGGAGCTTGTTGCTAAGCTCACCTGCTACGAAACAGACCCCGAAACAAGATGCACAGAGTTTGGACAGGACGTTTGGAAGGATAGCTGCCTTGAGTTCTTTGCGGCGTTTAACCTTGATACTCCCGATATTTACGTAAACTGCGAGATGAACTCGGCAGGAGCCGCCCTTATGGCGCTCGGAAATAATGACGTTGAAAATCGAGTTTCTGCTGATAAGATCTTGGGCCATATCCCTGAGTTTCACGGCGAGGTCTTTGAGGACCATTGGTGCGCTGAGGTTCACCTTACCGTCGAGGACATTAAAACAATGTTTAGCGTAGAAATTAAAAGAGGCTTTAAATTTAAAGGCAACTTCTTTAAGTGCGGCGACGAAACGAGATTCGAGCATTACGGAATGTGGTGCCGCTCGGTTGCGGTCATTCCGCAGTTTCACCGCCCGCAGTATTTCGGAGACCTTGTGATAGACTAAGAAAAAGTCTGAAAAATCCATATAAATATTGCTTTTTTCCATAGAAAGATTTGGAGTAATCTTGTATACTTAAAGTAGTTTGACACACATAAGGAGAAACGATATGTTAACAAACGTAAATCCTACCGAGGCTATCGGTCTTGGTTTTTACCATTTCCACCCCCGCTGGACTGTAAATTACGGCGAATCAATCGAAAAACGCTATGAAGAGTTTGAAGATGTTATCAAGGCGGGATATACCAACTGCATAATCGTTGAGAAAAGCTATCTCAATGATGACGAATTTTGGAGAATAATTTTTGAAAACGACTGTACCGTCTGGCTCAATATCTACGATTATTTTGACAGCAGTAAAGAGGAATACAAAGTGTGGAGTCGTGAGTTTGACGAGGCTCTTAATATCCTTCGCTCAAACCCTGAGCGCTGGGAACGCTTTATGGGCTTTCACTTTGACGAGCCTGTCTGGCGTGGTCAGTCAAACGAGGACTTTTTAACAGAGTGCAAAAACCTCTATGAAGAGTACGGCAAGAGAATATTCCCCGTTTTTGCAACGGGAGAGTTTATGGATAGCGAAGGTAACGCTATGCAGCTTCAGATGGACGCCGCAAACATGAAGAAGGTCATTCCCGAGGCGCTTAAATACGTAACCGACGTTGCCTTTGACAGCTACTGCGTTGACGTCCGTTTCGGCTTTGGAAACGGCGGATATCCTGAAAAGGTTAGTGAGAAGGTCCCCGGCATTGTTGACGGAAAGACCTATTACGAAAAGCTTAACGACCTTCTCTTAAAGGTTGTTGGTCATGATGTAAATGTATGGCTCTTCCCCTGCTCTTACACAACTGCTCTCTGGAGAGGCGGCAGGGCGGACGAGGGCTACTGCACTGCACAGCTTGACTATTTCTGCGAGCTTTTAATGAAGCAAAAGTATCAGGGCGGTCTCATTCTTTACACCTATAAAAATCACTCGGTCAGAACCGAGGAGCTGGGACACGTAACCCACTTAAATGTCCCCGACCAAAACGGCAACCAAAAGCTTTTCCCCGAAATTCCTAATTGGGAAAACTACAGCGAGTGTATGAAAAACGCCGTTTCTAAATTTAAAGCAACAAAAGCAAATCTGGCAAAACTTAATTTCTAACTCCAGGTTTCCCTTAAAAAAGGAGAAGACAAAATGGCAACTTTTAACAAGACCAAGGCGCCCATATCGGTTAGCTTTTACCACTTCCATCCCCGATGGACAGTAAACTACGGCGAGGAAATTGAGAAGCGCTACGAGGAGTTTGAGGACGTTATCAAGGCGGGATATACCAACTGTATTCTCGTTTCGGTGGAGTATATTAACGACGACGAGTTTTGGAGAATAGTTATAGAAAACGACTGCACCGTTTGGATCAACATTTTTAATTATTTTGACAGCAGCAGGCAGTCTTACGAAGAGTGGAACGAGGTCTACGATACCGCTTTTAAAAAGCTTATGGCAGACCCGGAGCGTTGGGATCGCTTTATGGGTGTGCATATTGACGAGCCTGTTTGGCGCGGACAGTCCAATGAGGACTTTTTGACCCAGACCAAGCGCTTTTATTTAGACTACGGCAAGAGGGTTTTCCCCGTTTTTGCAACGGGCGAGTTTATGGACAGCGAGGGAAACGCTCTGCAGCTTAAGATGGATGCCGCTAATATGAAAAAGGTCATCCCCGAGGCACTTGAGTACGTTACCGACGTTGCTTTTGACAGTTACAGCGTTGACGTTCGTGATGGTTACCCCAACGGAGATTTTGTTCAAAGGGTAGAGAAAAAGCTTCCCGGAGTTGTAGACGGAAAAAGCTACTACGAAAAAATGACCGACCTTCTTTTAAGAATTGTCGGCCACGAGGTAAACGTGTGGTTTTTCCCCACAACCTACACCTGCGCTACCTGGGGCGGCAACAAGGCAAACGAGGGCTTCTGCAAGGGCCATCTCGAGTTTTTCAGCGAGCTTTTATTAAAATACGACCACCCCGGCGGTCTTGTTCTGTATACCTATCATCAGTTTAAAAACGTTGAGGAATTCGGCGCAAGAGACCACCTTGTAGTTAAGGGCGAGGACGGAAAGCAGAAACTGCGCCCCCACTGTGCAAAGTGGCCCGAGTATTCAAATGCGCTTAAAAAAGTTTGTCTGAAATTTAGAGAAACAACAGTTGAAATTGTTAAATAATTGTGCTATAGTTAACGGGAGCGGTGCATTTACTGCTCCCGTTATTAATTTTGAACCTAAATTTCCCTTAAAAAAGGAGAGGATAAATATGGCAAACTTTGAAAAAACAAAGGGAACCTTATCAGTAGGTTTCTACCACTTCCACCCCCGCTGGACCACAAACTACGGCGACAGCATTGAAAAGCGCTACGAGGAGTTTGAGGACGTTATCAAGGCGGGCTACACCAACTGCATCACAGTTGAAAAGGAGTACATCTGCGACGATGAGTTCTGGAGAATCGTTACTGAGTACGATTGCACCGTATGGCTCAATGTTTACGAGTATTTTGACAGCAGTAAGCAGACCTACGAGGAGTGGAACAAGGACTACGATGAGGCCCTTAACAAGATAAGAGCTATTCCTGAGCGTTGGGATCGCTTTATGGGCGTTCACATCGACGAGCCGGTTTGGCGTGGACAGACCAATGAGGACTTTTTGACCCAGACCAAGCGCTTCCGTTTAGACTACGACAAGAGAGTTTTCCCCGTTTTTGCAACGGGCGAGTTTATGGATAGCGAAGGCAACGCTATGCAGCTTAAGATGGACGCCAAGGATATGAAAAAGGTTATCCCCGAGGCACTTGAGTACGTAACCGACGTTGCTTTTGACAGCTACAGTGTTGACGTTCGTGAGGGCTACTCTAACGGCGGCTATCCCGAGAGAGTCGGTCAGAAGGTGCCCGGAGTTGTTGATGGTCCTTCTTACTACGAAAAGCTTACCGACCTTCTTTTAAGAGTTGTCGGCCACGAGGTAAACATCTGGTTCTTCCCGACTGTTTACACCACAGGCAGATGGGGCGGCGGCAGAGTTAATGAGGGCTTCTGCAAGGCTCACCTCGAGTTCTTCTGCGACCTTCTCTTAAAGTACGATCACCCTGCAGGACTTTCTCTCTACACCTATCATCAGTTCGGTAACGTAGAGGAATTTGGCGCAAGAGACCACCTTGTTTTAAAGGGCGAGGACGGAAAACAAAAACTTCGTCCCCACTGTGCAAAGTGGCCTGAGTATTCCGAAACTCTTAAAAAGGTCTGCCAGAGGTTCAGAGAAACTACTGTTGACCTCATTAAATAATTTTGCTATAATTAATGGGAACGGTTTTTGCCGCTCCCGTTAATTTGTTTTTGGAGGATAAATTGATGACAAAAGTGCTTGCGGCTATTATGGCAATTTCGATTTCTGCAATAACTCTCTGCTCCTGCGCAGGCGGCGGAGAACAGAATGTAAGTAGCGCCGTAGCATCGTCTGAGGCGGCATACTCCGAGGTTGAAACCACTAGCGAGGTCTCCTCTGAGCCTGAAACAAGCAGCGAGGCGAGCAGTGAACAAAGCTCGTCTGAAAAAGAGGAGGAAAGCTCTTCTTCAAAAATTGCAATTGTCAGACCAGGAGCAAGCTCCAAAAAAGCCGACACTACCACAACCTCGTCAAAGAGCGAGAGCATAAAGAAAAATGTAGATCCCGCAGAGGCTCTGCAGATAGGCGCTTTCCATTTTAATCCCAAATGGACCGTAAACTACGGAAAAGACGATGAGAGCCGTATGCAAGAAATGAATGATGTGCTCGCGGCAGGCTATTTTAACACCCTGCAGGTCGAGCTTCCTTACGCCGCCAATAAAGAGTTTTGGGAAGTGTGTGTCAAAAACGACACTTCGGTCTGGATTCTTTTGTATGATTATTTTGACAGCACTGCGGGAGAAACCATTGAGGAATATATCGCAGAGGTTGATAAGGCTGTTTCTGTTATTAAATCTAACTCTGAGTGGTGGGATAATTTCTGCGGCTTTGCCTTTGAGGAATCTGTCTGGAGAGGACAGACAAATGCAGATTTCCTCGCCGAGAGTGAAGCACTTTATAAAAAGTACGGCAAGCGCAGCCACGTAGTTCTTGCAACGGGAGAATTTACGGGGGTTGAGGGTAACGAGCTTCAGCTCGGCGTTACTGCTGATGAAATGAAGAAGATGCTTTCAAGCTCGTTTAAATACTGCACCGACGTTGCTTTTGACAGCTATGGCGTCGATGTCAGAGATGGTTCTTATAATGGTAGCATCATCTCAAGCACTCAAAAAGAGCTTCCCAACGTTACCGACGGGCAGAGCTATTACAGGGAGCTTACAAAGCTGCTTGTCCGCCTTGCAGGGCATGACGTAAACGTCTGGTTCTATCCCTGCGCCTACACAACTAATCTTTGGGGCGGCGGCAGAGCCGACGAGGATTACTGTATAGCTCACCTCAACTTCTTTGACGAGCTTTTAAAGGAGCAGGAATATCAGGGAGGTATAATGCTATATACCTATACCCAGTTCAGCAACATAAATGAGGTTGGACTGCAGTCGCACCTTGTTGTTAAAAACGACCAGGGCGAGCAGTTAAGACCGCTTGAAATTAAATGGATAAATTACTCAAAAAGATTGGCTCAGATAACTTCTGAATACAAGCAAACAAAAGCAAATCTTGCCTTGTAATAGAGTGGGTGTTGTTGCTTAATGTCAAAAAAGTCCATATTTTTTGGTCAATTTTCTCTATTTAAAAAAATCCCCTAAAAGCTATTATTGAATTAAGCTATATTGAAAAACGGCTTAATTCTATGGAAGGTGAAAAATATGCTCAAAAAAACATTTGCGGCCGTTTTGGTATGCGCCTTGATGGCGGTGTTTTTCTGCTCCTGCGCAGGCGGCGGAGAACAGAATGTAAGTAGCGCCGTCGCATCGTCTGAGGCGGCATACTCCGAGGTTGAAACCACTAGCGAGGTCTCCTCTGAGCCTGAAACAAGCAGCGAGGCGAGCAGTGAACAAAGCTCGTCTGAAAAAGAGGAGGAAAGCTCTTCTTCAAAAATTGCAATTGTCAGACCGGGAGCAAGCTCCGAGGAGGTAAACAGCGAGCAGACCTCGAGCAGAGGCCAGGCGGTCACACTTAGCGTAAATCCTGCTGATGCCCTCAGTATCGGTGTTTACCACTTCACTCCTGACTGGGCAAGGAAAATGAATGGAGATAAAACAGCCGAAACCGAGGATGAACGCTATAAGGAGTTTGAGGATGTCATCGCTGCGGGATATTTCAACACCGTTATCGTTCCCGGAAGCTTTATAAATAAAGACAGATTTTGGGAGATATGCGAGCACTACGGCATATCTGTCTGGATGAGTCTTTACTCGTTCTTTAACAGCGCTAAAACTGATATAGATAGCTATATAGCAAACAGCGTTGATCCTTATATTTCATATATAAAGTCTGATCCGGAGCGTTGGGAGCTTTTCTGCGGCTTTCACCACGAAGAAAATATCTGGAGAGGCCAGTCAAATGCTGACTATCTTACAATGACTCAGACGCTTTATCAAAAGTACGGTAAGCGTAATTTCACCGTTTTTGCAACGGGCGAGTTTACAGGCTATGAGGGTAACCAGCTCCAGATAGAGATGGATGCCGCTGATATGAAAAAGGTAAACCCCGCTGCCCTTAAGTACACAACCGATATGGCTTATGATAGCTATAGCGTTGATGTCAGAACAGGCGCTTCCAACGGCGGAAAGTATCAGGAGTGGCAGAATATTTCGCCCAATATCGTAGATGGTCAAAGCTATTACAGAGAAATGACAAAGGTTATGCTTGAGCTGCTTGACCACGACGTTAACGTCTGGTTCTTCCCCTGCTCGTACACAACAAGCCTCTGGGGCGGTATTAACGGTCTTACCAGAGCGGACGAAAGCTACTGCCTTGCACACCTTAATTTCTTCTATCAGCATCTTAAAGAGCAGGAATATCAGGGAGGAATATTCCTCTACACCTATTATCAGTTCAGGGAAGTTGAAAAAGGTCTGCGTAATCACCTTGTTGTCGAGGATTGGGCAGGCAATCAGCTCATTGCTCTTGAAGAAACTGAAAAATGGTATCAGTACAGCAGTAGACTCAGAGAAATAACGTCAGAATTTAAGAACACAAAAGCAAATCACGCCACCTTTAAATAAATTTTTGTGCATACTCTCAAAAAAAGCGTTTTAATCTTGTTACTTTTTTACAAAAAAACAAAAAGCGTTTAATTTTTATTGAAAAATTTTGGCGTTTGTGGTAATATGATAACAAGTAATGGTCTAAGTATTTTTTAGGTCTGTTAACGTTTCAGTTTTTTATAAAAGGAGTAAAGAAAAATGCTTAAGAAGATTTTGGCTCTTGTGCTTGCTGTTATGATGCTTTCTGCATTTGCAGTCGGCTGTAAGAAAAAGCCTGTTGAGGGTAGTTCGTCCGGTAAAAAGCCCTCGAGCTCATCTGTTCAGAGCAGCGATAATAATGATGAGTCATCCGAAATTGCGGGTGATGAGAGCAATGTAACTGTCGGTGAGGTTTCAGGCGAGGATGATAGTTCCTATTGGCCTTATCCTTGGACCATCGAAACAACCTCTGCATATTTCAGAGATAGTGACGAGGCCAAGCAGTCTGTAACAGTTGGCGAAAGCGTTAAGCAGTATACCGACCACGGAAAGCTCGAGATAGGCTGTTATCACAGCATTATGAAATACTGTACTAATTATGGTACTGACTTTGCAAGCCGCGAAAGAGAGTTTGCTGATGTTGTAAAGCAGGGCTATTTCAATACATATATGATTGCTATGAATGAGTATATGCTCACCGAGCTTAAGTACATAGCTGAGGCAGGATGCACCTTCTGGCTCTCGGCTCCCACTTATCAGTCTGCTCGCGGCGATAATATAGACAAGGTTATGCAAGATACCAAGGTATATATCCAGATGATCAAGGATGCAGGTTATTATGATCTGTTCCAGGGCTGGTTCTGGGATGAGCCTATCTGGCACGGACTTCCTAATAAGGACTACCAGGTTCTCACCGAGGCTCTTTATAAGACCTTTGGTAAGAGAAACGGTCCTGTTTTCGCAACCGGTGAGTTTACAAACTCTGAAGGTAACGAAATGGATATAGGTAGTGCCGACCAGATGAATAAGCTCGTTAAAGAAAGCTTCAAGTATCTTACCGATATTGGTTACGACTCCTATTCGGTTGACGTTCGTGAGGGCGCTTCCAACGGCGGTGCTGCTAAATATCAGGCTTGGTCTGAGGCTGTCGGCGGTAAGACTATTACCAATGGTAAGGAATACTATAGAGCATTCGCTGAGTACTTAAGAGAACTCGCAGGTCACGAGGTTAACTACTGGTGGTGGCCTACCGCTTATACAACAACCCTCTGGGGCGGTCTTAACGGTGTAAGAACTGCTGATGAGCAGTATTGTATCGCTCACCTGAACTTCATGTGTCAGGAAGCTTTGGAATATGAGTATGCAGGCGGCGTTATGCTTTACTGCTATCCTACATCATCTTCCGGATACTACTCCTTTGCACAGCTTATGGACGTTAAGGGCGATACGGGCGACTGGGCTATCCAGCCTGAGATCGACAAGTGGGAAGAATACTGTGAGGTTCTTCGTGGATGGTGCAAGACATTCAATGAAGGCAGAAACAGAAACTTCGTTGCTCTCCCTTACTAATATGCCTTTAAAGCGCAGGGCGAAAAGCCCTGCGCCTTTTTCGTTATAATAGGTGTGAAATGAAATAATGTAGGGGCGAACTGTGTGTCAAGAGTATGATTGTATACACCTGTGCAAGATGATTGTATACACATTTA
>CAZDSQ010000028.1:0-22598 GCA_964508295.1 uncultured Oscillospiraceae bacterium
ACGTAGAGATGGATGTTGAGCTTATCACTTCTATCGCTATCGAGCCCGGTCTCCGCTTCGCTATCCGTGAGGGTGGACGTACCGTTGGTTCCGGCGTTGTTACCGCTATTAACGAATAATCAATAACTGATTATAGAAAAAGAGTCGGCTTTTAGCCGACTCTTTTTTGTATAACTAGGGAATGGTTTAATGGGGTCAAGGGGCGAAGCCCGCTGAGGCCTCTCCTTTGAGGAGAGCCTAAACTCACCTACAAAGTTTATTACGGGTTGGTTCAAAATTGTAGGGGCGACCCTTGGTCGCCCGCAAAAAAACATACAAAAAAACAAAGAACGGGCGAACACTGTTCGCCCCTACAAATTAAATTAAACAAATTATATTTTTAATTTTAAATCCCCTCGCTATTGCGAGGGGATTTTTATATAAAGCAGGCGGGTGTGATGCAGGGCAGCCGTTTTAAAGGGAACAGCGTCCCACCGCCCCGCACCGCCTGCGTGTTTTTGATGCGGGGCATCTACAAATATTTTATGCAGATAAGGCAAAATTTGACTTTGCTTGCTTTGCAATAAAACTGCATTTTACCCCAAAATACAGAGGAAAAGCCCTGTTTTGCCGCTGTTTTTTGCAAAAAAATAAAATAAAAAAAGTTTTGCCCTCATATATTCTCTTAAAGGGGTGTTAAAATGAAAACTTTTGTTGTTGGAAAAAGGGAAGCGGTGGTAATAGCGCTGTTTCTTTTGATTACCATTCTTTTAATAGCGCTTGTGCCGCACGGCGTAGAGGCGGTAACCGCCGCCGCAACACAGCGCAAAATTCCTATTTACAGCGTGCAAACCGATAAAAAGCAAATTGCTCTGACCTTTGACGCCGCTTGGGGCAATAGCGATACCGATGAATTGCTTGAAATTCTTGCCGATAATAACGCTAAGGCAACCTTTTTCTTTACGGGCGAGTGGGTTTCAAAATATCCCGACGACGTAAGCAAAATTTACGCCGCGGGACACACCTGCGCAAATCATTCCGATAAGCACGGGCATATTGATAAAATGACCGCCGACGAGCTGCGTGCCGATATAATCGCCTGCAATGACAAGATCAAGGCGGTGACGGGCAAGACGCCCACCCTTTATAGAGGTCCCTACGGCGAGTATAATAACACCCTCTTAAGCGAGGTCGAAAAGCTTAATATGTACGGGGTGCAGTGGGACATAGACAGCCGCGATTGGCAGGGAAAAACGGTAGAGCAAATGGTCAAAACCGTTACCGAAAACGCCAAAAACGGAAGCATTCTGCTATTTCACAACGACACCCAAAACACTCCCGCCGCCGTCGAGCAGATTCTGAAAATCTTAACAAAAGAGGGCTACACATTTGTAACCGCAGAAGAGCTTATTTATAAGGATAATTACTATATCGATTCGGCAGGAAAGCAGCACACAAAACAAAATCAAACAACCTCAAAATAAAAAGCGTGGGCACCGCCCACGCCTTTTGTTAAAAATTTTCAAAACCAAGGTCATTAATAGTTATTTCAGGAACGTTCTGTTCTAAATACGAACGTAGAAATTTTATCGCTATATCAACTGAAAGCCTAGTGTATTCCATAAACCATGTTCTTTTACTGCTGTCACCATAGTAGGTATCACAACTTATAGGTGAATTGCTCGTGTGTGTTTTTCCGTTAATTAACCCTATAGTGTAATAATCAGTTGGTTGATAACCATAGGCGCAATAATACTCAAACTTTTGATTTTTTCCTGATAAATCGATTGAAACATAGTCATCATCAGAGTTAGTGTCTTGGTCCCCCTCGGATAACACAGACACATACAGGTAGTCTCCGCTAGCGCTATAGGAAATGCCATATTGATAATTAAAGTCATCAGAATACTCGTGTATACCAATGTATTCACCGCGTGTCTTGCCATTTTGCATTATCCATTCAACCAAATACTCATAAGCGTGAGATTTATCAACTTCGCCGCATTTACTGCATACATAATCAACATAGGCATGTTTTGGCTCAACATAATCGGATACATATGTGTCACCGCAGGAACAAGTGTAGGTGGTATAACCCTTTTCGGTGCAGGTCGGCTCCGTAGGCTTTTTTGAGTATGAGTGGGTATGTACAGGTTTTGGAGCCTCAGAAGAGGTGGTAACCGCTAAGGGTTTGCTTGATGTTGACGGTGTAGGCGCTTTACTACTTAGCGAGGGAGCACTGCTGTTAGCAGGCTTGCTTGTTACTGTAGGCTTGCTTGAGGATTGTGTGGTGGTAGATGGTTTGCTTGATGAGTTGGGCTTGCTTGAAGAACTGCTTTCCGGAATACTTGAAGTTTCATTAGTGCTTGACGTTTCGATATCACTATCCGTATCATTCACAGCAGCCCCGCAATTCTGACAAAAAGAAACACTGTTAGTTATTCCTTTTCCGCAATTAGAACAGTATTTGTCGGGCTTATCCCCTGAACAAGCGGCAAAAACAAATACTATTACCAGCGCCATTAAAAATGCTAAAATCCTTTTCATTTGACTTCCTCCTAAAATTAAAAAAAGGTGTGTAGCTGAAGCTACACACCCGAAAAATGCATAACTCCAGTTTGCTACCACACAAAACCTTTCAGCAACCAATACAGGAACGCCAAAATAGAGAATGCATTTTTACCAAAAAAATGATTCCCATATTAGTTGCAATTATTCAGTTTTGTGTGGTAAACTCATTTTAGCACATTCTGTTAAATTTGTAAAGAATAAAAAAGCCTCCCTTGCCCTAAAGGGAGGGGGACCGCGTTAGCGGTGGAGGGATTTTCATTAAAATTTTTTATTATGTTTTTAGACAAATACGATTTTTCAAAATTGAAATCCCTCAGTCGCTCGTTCCTCGCGCCAGCTCCCTTTAGGCAAGGGAGCCGACAAAGGTGGACAGATTTATATAAATCTGTCCACCTTTTATAAATGTTTTTTATTAAATTATTTTTTACCCAGCTCCCAGAGGGCGATTGCTGCCGCGGCAGCAACGTTGAGGGAGTCAACATTATGGTGCATTGGGATTTTTACGGTGTAGTCGCAGGCGTCAATTGTCTGCGCGCTTAAGCCGTCACCCTCGGCGCCTAAAAATAGAGCAAGCTTTTTGGCAGATTTCAGAGCAAGATCGTCGACTGAAAAGCTGTTGTCCTTTAGCGCCATCGCGGCGGTGGCAAAGCCCTTTGATTTGAGATACTCAACCGCGTCGCTTGGGGTAGGGCAGTCGTTTTTGTCAAAAAACGCCCAGGGTACCAAAAACACACTTCCCATACTAACTCGCACAGTGCGGCGGTTAAGTGGTTCGGCGCAGTTGTGAAACAGCAAGACTGCGTCTATTCCGAGAGCGGCGGCGCTTCTGAAAATTGCGCCGACATTAACGGCGTCGCTAAGCCGCTCGAGCACAGCGACTCTTTTTGCGCCCCTCAAAACCTCGTTAAGTGAGGGAATTTCGGGGCGGCGCATAGCGCAGAGAAGCCCGCGGGTGAGCTCAAAACCCGTAAGCGAGCTTAAGACCTCTCTCGGTGCGGTGTAAACGGGAGTAGCGGGGCAGCGCTCTATAAGAGCCTTTCCGATGCCCTCTATCTGCCGCTCTTCCATAAGAAAGCTTATGGGCTCAAGGCCTTGGTCGAGCGCAACGTCTATGACCTTGACACTTTCGGCAATAAAAATATTCTGCTCCTTTTTAAGCTGAGTCTCGGTAAGAGAAGCGTAAACCGTAAGTTCGGGAGCATTTATATCGCTTATAGTAACAATCTGCGCCATTTTATATTCCTTCCGCTTATGTTTTCTATCCATATTTTAACATAATTCTGGCGCCGTTTCAACTTATCTTAAAAAATAAAGGCGCGGGCATTGCCCGCACCTTTATGTTTTTTTGCTTTATGCTTCGCCAACTGTTTCTGCTTCCCAGGTAAGAATATCTCCGACCTTCAAAGCGTTGTCAGAGGTCATAAAATCACCGCTCAGCGCAGTAATTGTGTACTTATCGCCCGCAGTTCTTGTCATTGTAATTGTGTTGGCGGTTTCAAACTCGGTAATTACAACGGTGTTTTTGTCAACCTTAAAGGTAATACCGTTTCCATCGCCCTTGCCAACATAGTAGGTTTCGCTTCCTGCTTTGTAAATCGAATCGGCATAATCCGCAGCATTGTCAAGAATCTCCTTTTGGAAGTCCTCGGGCAGAGTTTTGATATTGTCGCCAATACCGACAGAAACGTGAGGTTCCTCTCCCGAGAAAACAAAGGAAAATGCATACAATGTATCGTTGGAAACCGCATTTACAGTCCAAACGCCGCTTGTAAGAGCTTTGTATGTGGCGTCAACTGCTCCGCATCTACTACACTTGTCGTCAATATAATCGTGTCCAAGCGCTTCGCCCTCTGTAGCGCCGCAGGCACACTTTTTAGCCTCGGTGCAGGTAGCGGTTGAGAAAGAATGGGTGTGAGCGGGTTTGCTCGACTCGGTCGGTTTGCTCGTTTCAGTAGGCTTGCTTGAGCTTTCGTCGCTGCTTGCGATTTCAGAAATGTCTTGCGACGAGCTTTCCTCGCTTACTGTGCTCTGCACGTCGGCCTCAACCTTTTCAATAACAGCGTAAAGGCTGAAATGCGAAAGCTGAGCGGTAACTGTCTTGGTTTCCTTGTCAACAATGCTTGAAAGGGTTTCAACCTTACCGTCATCGGATATGTAGACGACCGCAACTTTATCAAGGTCATAGGTGTCAGGAACATCAAAGGTAGCCTTCACAGTTCCGTTAGGCTGAACCGAAACATTTTCGCTTGTAGCGGTAATGTCGTAAACGGTGAATTTTTCTGCCGCCTCTTTAAGAGCGGTGTCGGCAGTCTGGTATCTTTCGCCCGAGCTTACCGCCTTAATTTCAACGACGGTGTTTTCAGGGAAAACATTCTCAGCGGCCTTGACCTCAACTTCTTCTGATTTTCCGACCGAAATCAGAATTTCAGAAGAAACATCGTCTTTGTTGCCGCCGCAGGCACAAAGAGAAAATAGAAGGAGCGATGCTAATAAAAGTGCAAGAATCTTTTTCATTTTTTCATCCCCTCAAAAATTTTAGGTGTTTGCTTAAGTTCATTTTAGCACAGTAGTTTTGTTTTGTAAAGTGATAAAATAAACGCGGAAAAAACAGGAAAATGCATATATAATGTAGAAATTTGTCAAAAAGTGTGATATACTTATTTTATAATGATTATCGAATGTCGAGAAATCTACTTAATTTCTCGACAAAGCCGATGAAAATCGGCTCTATGTTGCAAAAAACGTTTTAGTTCGTTTTTTGCAACTTCGACATCATTGAAATGAATATGTTCAATTACCTTTGGTAATTGTTTGCGAATTCAAAGAATTCGCTGTCGAAATAAGGCTTTGCCCTATTTCGACATAAACATAGGCATTATATTAAGACGGGGAGGGAAAACTATGCAAAGCAAAGCAGTGCGCGCAGTTTTAGCGCTTCTTATTGCGGTTGCGGTTTTCCTTGTTGTGAATGCGGGAGTTACAGTGTTTACAGCGTACTCTCCCAAGGACACCGAGCAGCTTTCCCTTGTCGGAGAGCAGCAGAGAAAAAAGCTTTCTTCAGAAAAGATAAAAATTCTTACCTTTAACACAGGTCACGGAAGCTTAGGCGAGGAAAGTGACAATAAAAATGAGGGCGGGGCAGGCAAAAGGCAGTCTGCTGATGTTATTCTTAAAAATACAAGAGGAATTTCGGAGATCGTAAATCTCTCGTCAGCCGATGCGGTTTTGCTGCAGGACGTTGATGTGGATTCGTATAGAAGCCGATATGTCGATCAGTTTTCCTACTACCTCGGCAACGGCTCTTACATAGGTGCATTTGCAAAGGATTATTCTACCCGCAGCACCTCGCTTTTGCCGCCTTTCAAAAAGGTCGAGGCCGGGCTTTTGACCTTGTCGAGAAAAAGCGTCTCATCGGCAGAGCGTGTGTCGCTGCCTGTAGGCTATAGCGGTCTTACCGCCGCATTAAACCAAAAGAGTGCAATGCTCGTTACCCGATTTGACATTGAGGACAGCGATAAAAAACTCGTTCTCATAAACTTTGAGCTTGATGCATATACCTCTGACCAAAACAGAGAAAGACAGATAAATGCAGTTATAGAATACGCCGAAAAGGCGGCTGAAAACGGCGACTACGTTGTGGCTGGCGGCAGCTTTTACTCGGTTCTCGATGACACCGATGATCGCTATCCCTTAAACGACAGAAACCGCTGGGAGCCCGATGAGTTTGACTCCAGCACCTTAAAAAGCGGCTGGATGCTTTACTATGATGCCTCTGTGCCGACTGCAAGAATTTTAAATGAGCCTTACGACAGTAGCCAGACCTATGAGGAAAGGCAGGTCTATGTCGGTGACGGATTCATCGTTTCGCCCAATATTGAGGTTGAAATGGTCGTGACAGTCGACCAGCAGTTCAGATACAGCTACCACAACCCCGTGCTTTTAGAAATATCACTTAAATAAAAAACTCTTAGGTACACTTTTTATAAGGATGTATAAAAGCCAGATTTATATCAAATCTGGCTTTTATATTTGCCTCCCTCTGATGAGGGAGGTGAATTTTTCCTTAGTCAAAAGACGGAGGGAGAGATTGCCTCTTTTGTTTTCTCTCCCCTAGTCATTTTTTGCAAAAAATGACAGCCCCCTCGTCAGAGGGGGCCTAAGAGACATCCTTATAAGATACTTCATTATTATGGAGTTTTTTTGCTGTGCTTGAGTCTGTATTCGGACGGAGTCATATTAAAATTCTTCATAAAAACGCGGGAAAAATAATTCTGGTCGTGAAATCCGCAGGTAACGGCAATGCTTTTAACCGAATCCCTGCTGCCTTTAAGCAGAATAGATGCAAGGTCAAGGCGCTTTTCGGTTATGTAATTGTTGACGGTTGTACCAAACTCTGCCTTGAAACAGTTCATAACTGTGGCGCGGCTGCAGTCAAGCTCAAGAGAAATGGTGTTGACCGAAATGCTCTCGCGAAAATGCGCATCAATGTAATTCTTTATATTCTGCGGGCGCTGGCTTGGGGTGTTGGAGATAAAGTTGGACTGGGTTAAAAACTGCGAGATAACAGTCAGAATATTAATATAGGCCGAGATCAGCTCGCTTGTGATTTCGGGAATTTGTAAAACTGCGGCAGAGAGCTGTTCGCTTCCGTCAAAAAAGGGCACCGCCTCTTCTCTGATTCTCTGCTTGTGGCGAAACTGCGTGTCGGTGATCTGCCCCATCATTATGTAGCCCGACAGAATGCCAAAATGATATATCGGCGCAACCGTTTCGGTAAGTCCGCAATGGCAGGTGTAGGAATATGTTTTGCCTGTGCGCCGTACGGTTTCAAAGGCAATCTTGTCACATTCCTGACAGCGTTTTTTGCCCATTCTGTCCTTCTGAATGGTGGTGCAAAAGGGCAGATTTTTTTGCGGAAAGGCGATTATTTCGTTAAGCTCAATGTCGTGAAGAGAAAGTCGGGCGTGTGTAATTTTGTAGAAATTCTCGAAAATGAACGAAATGTTCTGTAATGTGTCCACTTTATACCTCACAAAAGTAAAATTTATACAATTATACTAATGATTATATCATTTTCTATAGAAATTGCAAGAGAAAAATTATATTATGTTGTTAATATGTTTAGAATAATTCTTGCAGATAAACATACTTTAAAAAACCGCCCTGCCTTTAAAAAAGGTGAGGCGGCTTTTTCACTTTTCGCCGGCTTTTTTCATAGTATAAACTGAACAATTCCATAAAAAAGGGGAAGGTGTTTGTTTTATGAACGGCGAAACCAACCTAAGCTTACTAAAGCCCGGCGAGTGCGCTACCGTTGAAAATTTAACCGCCGATGCATCTATGCGCCGACGGCTTCTTGATATAGGACTTGTAAAGGGAACTCGGGTAGAATGCCTTGGAACTGCGCCCTGCGGAGAAATTGCGGCGTACCTCATTCGCGGCGCGGTTATTGCAATTCGCGATGAGGATAGCTGTCGGGTTATTGTTAAGAGGGACGGGGGAGTGTAAAAAATGGGTCTGACTGCAAAATCCGTTTCCATAAAGGCGGTGGATATGGGATTTGAAATACAGAAAAAGAGCGAAGATCAAAAGGTGATTGCCATTGCAGGCAACCCCAATGTTGGAAAAAGCACCCTTTTTAACGCCCTTACGGGAATGAATCAGCACACGGGAAACTGGCCCGGAAAGACCGTTGCCAACGCTCAGGGCTATTTAGAAACCGAAAAAAATTCATATCTGCTGGTTGATATTCCCGGAACATACTCGCTGATGGCTCACTCTGCTGAGGAAGAGGTGGCGAGAAATTTTTTATGCTTTGGAAAACCCGATGCGGTGGTCGTGGTTTGCGATGCAACCTGCTTGGAGCGCAATATGAATCTCGTGCTGCAGACCATGGAGATCTGTCAAAACGTCATTGTCTGCGTAAACCTTATCGATGAGGCAAAGCGCAAGAGCATTTATATAGATATAGAAAAGCTACAAAATAATCTCGGCGTACCCGTTGTTGCGACTGTAGCGCGAAAGAAAAAGACGCTCCGCGCCCTTACGGACGCGCTCGATTCTCTTATGGAAAACGGCGCAAAGCCGCATAAAACTGCGGTAGTTTACCCAGAAATTATAGAAAATGCCATAAGCGAGATTGAGCCACTCGTAGAGCAAAAAACCGACGCAATAAACCCTCGCTGGCTCTCTCTGCGGCTTCTTGACAGAGATAAAAGTCTGTGCGGTGAGATGGAAAAGGAGCTTAACGTAAATCTTTTTAAGGATGCTGAGGTCGTGGCGGCGCTCGGTAAAGTGCGCGCCAGACTTAAGCTTTTTTTGCAGGAGAACACAGAGGATATAATAGTTTCCGCCATTACAAAGGCGGGCGAGAAGGTGTGCGAGGGTGTCGTGAATAAAGAGGGCTACCACAGTCTT
Organism: uncultured Oscillospiraceae bacterium; assembly: GCA_964508295.1. Classification (GTDB taxonomy): domain Bacteria; phylum Bacillota; class Clostridia; order Oscillospirales; family Ruminococcaceae; genus SIG578. The sequence goes on from CAZDSQ010000028.1 coordinate 8,968, forward strand.
GACAGAAAGGTGGACAGAGTTTTAACTGGAAAAATTTTTGCCTACCCCGTCATGCTCTTGCTACTTGCATTTGTATTTTGGCTGACTATCGTCGGCGCAAATTATCCTTCTCAGCTTCTTTCAGAGGCTTTCTTTTGGGGGCAGGAGCGGCTTACCGAGCTTTTTGTGAGCCTGAACGCGCCCGACTGGCTTCATGGTGCGCTGGTGCTGGGCGTTTACCGAACTCTTGCCTGGGTAGTGTCTGTTATGTTACCGCCGATGGCGATATTTTTTCCGCTATTTACCTTGCTTGAGGACCTTGGATATCTGCCCAGAATCGCATATAACCTCGACAAGCCATTTAAAAAGTGCAACGCCTGCGGAAAGCAGGCGCTGACAATGTGTATGGGCTTTGGCTGCAATGCAGCGGGTGTTGTGGGTGCGCGGATAATCGACTCGCCAAGAGAGCGACTTCTTGCAATACTTACAAACAATTTTGTCCCCTGCAACGGCAGGTTTCCGACCCTTATATCAATTCTGACAATGTTTTTTGTGGGTGCGGCAGGGGGAATGCTCTCGTCAGTTTCCTCGGCGCTGCTCTTGTGCCTTATAATCGTAGCCTCGGTGGGTATGACTTTTTTAGTAACCCGACTGCTTTCAAAAACTATCTTAAAGGGTATTCCTTCGTCCTTTACCCTCGAGCTGCCGCCATACCGAAAACCGCAAATTGTAAAGACCATTATCCGCTCCATTTTTGACAGAACTCTGTTTGTTTTGGGACGTGCGGCGGCGGTTGCCGCTCCTGCGGGACTTTTTATCTGGCTTATGGCAAATGTAACGGTAAACGGTGCCAGCCTGCTTAGCCACGCCGCCGAGTTTTTAGACCCATTTGCCACTCTTATGGGACTTGACGGTGTTATCCTATTGGCGTTTGTTTTGGGATTTCCCGCAAACGAGATCGTGGTCCCGATTATGATAATGGCGTACTTGGCAGAGGGCAGCCTCTTAGAGCTTTCCTCGCTCTTAGAGATGAAGGAGCTATTTGTCGCAAACGGCTGGACATATCTTACTGCTATAAATGTGATGCTTTTCAGCCTTTTCCATTTCCCTTGCTCAACCACTTTGCTGACAGTAAAGAAAGAAACGGGCAGTCTGAAATGGACCTTTGTCGCCGCCGTACTGCCAACTGTAGTAGGCATAATTTGCTGTATGGCAACCACCGCAATAGCAAGGCTGTTTATGTAAAATAAAAAGCCGAAAGGAATTTTCCTTTCGGCTTTTTGCTTGTTATTTAAGAGAATCTAAATATCTGCAGGCGGCGAGTGCGGCAACAGAGCCGTCAGCACAAGCGGTGGTAAGCTGGCGGATGCTCTTTTTGCGGCAATCTCCTGCAACGTAAACGCCCTGCGTTTTGGTGGTGCAGCTCTCGTCAGAGTCAGCATAGCCGTAACTGTCAAGCTCAAGCAGGTCAGAAAATGCTTCGTTCTGAGGAATAAGACCGATCGCGATAAACATACCGTCTATCTCGAGCTTCTCTTGGCCGTCCTTTGTGTTTAAAACGATAGCAGTAAGCGAATTCTCGCCCACAAGCTCCTTGACTGTTGACTCGAAAATGACAGAAATATTCTTTGCGGCATTTATCTGCTCCTTAAGCTTGTCCTCTCCGGTGAGAAATGCCAAATTCTGAACTATGGTAACCTTGCTGCAGAGCTTTGAGAGAAGCAGAGCCTCCTGAAGCGCCGAGTTTCCGCCGCCGATAACGGCAACATGCTTGTCCTTGTAAAACGCCCCGTCGCAAACGGCGCAGAAGGAAATTCCCTCACCGACAAAATCGTTCTCGCGCTCTAACCCTAACATTCTGTGCTTTGCGCCTGTTGCGATAATAACCGCTTTCGCCTCGTATTTTTCGTATTCGCCGATAATGGTTTTAAAGTCAGCACCGTTTTCAATCTTTAAAACTGTGTCAACCTCGACCTCTGCACCAAGCGAGAGAACCTGCTCGGTAAGAGCGTCGGCAAGCTCTGCGCCGCTCATAGAGGCGCGGGTGGGAAAGTTTTCAACCAGCGGGGAAAAGGTTATCTGACCGCCGAAGCTGCCCTTTTCGATAACCAAAACTGTTTTGTTAGCTCGTAAGGCGTAGAGAGCCGCAGTTAAACCTGCGGCTCCTCCGCCGATAATGGCGATATCGTACATACTATTTTCTACCTCAATTTAAGCTTTCGATGTATTTCTTAATATCCGAAACACCTGTAAACTTCTGTTTTCCTACAATAAGTGTGGGAGCCTGTTTTACGCCGAGAGCCTTTGCTTTTTCAGCCTCGTCCTCTGCAAAGAGTTTAGTGTAGCTTACTCCAGCCTTGTCAAGAAGGGTTGCGGCGATCTTGCAGTTGGGGCAGGTCTTGGTTGCAAACATTACAACACCATCAACTGCTTCTGTAGCCTCTTCCTCTTTCTTGCCCAGAACATCGTTTCTGTCCTTTAAAACGGAGGTCTCAACGTCGTAAACCTTTCTGTCCTTGTACTCCTGAGTTTTACCGTCGTTCCAGTTCTGAACGGGGCGATAGTAGCCGGTAATGCGGGAGTAGACCTCGGTGTTGTTGCCGCATTCGGGGCAGGTGAAGTGTTCGCCGCTGATGTATCCGTGCTGACGGCAGACCGAGTATGTGGGGGAAAGGGTGTAGTAGGGAAGCTCGTAGTTTTCAGCAATTTTGCGGACAAGCTCTGCGGCTGACTTCCATGTAGGCATCTTTTCGCCGAGGAATGCATGGAAAACGGTTCCCGAGGTGTAGAGGGTCTGCAGTCCGTCCTGAATGTCAAGAGCCTCAAAGATGTCAGCGGTGTAGCCAACGGGCAGGTGAGAGGAGTTGGTGTAGTAAGGAGTTCCGTCCATATTGGCGGTGATGATTCCGGGGTAACGCTTTACGTCGTGCTTGGCAAGTCTGTAAGAGGTGGACTCTGCAGGGGTTGCCTCTAGGTTGTAAAGATCGCCGTACTCCTCCTGATAGTCAGAAAGTCTATCTCTCATATGATTGAGAACTTTTTTGGACCACTCCTGAGTTTCTTTGTGAGTCATATCCTTCTTGAGCCACTTTGCGTTAAGACCAGCCTCATTCATACCGACAAGACCAATGGTCGAGAAGTGGTTGTTAAAGGTACCGAGATAACGCTTGGTGTAGGGGTAAAGACCCTCGTCAAGAAGCTTTGTGATAACTGTGCGCTTGACCTTGAGCGAACGGGCAGAGATGTCAAGCATCCTGTCAAGGCGCTTGTAGAAGTCCTCCTCGTTTTCGGCGAGGTATGCAATTCTCGGCATATTGATGGTAACAACGCCGACAGAGCCGGTGCTCTCGCCGCTTCCGAAGAAACCGCCTGATTTCTTTCTTAGCTCTCTAAGGTCAAGGCGCAGGCGGCAACACATTGAGCGAACGTCAGAAGGCTCCATGTCGCTGTTGATGTAGTTTGAGAAATAGGGGGTGCCGTATTTTGCGGTCATCTCAAAGAGAAGCTTGTTGTTCTCGGTTTCAGACCAGTCAAAATCGCTTGTGATGGAATAGGTGGGAATGGGGTACTGGAAGCCGCGGCCGTTGGCATCGCCCTCGATCATGATCTCGATGAAGGCTTTGTTTACCATATCCATCTCTTTTTTACAGTCTTTGTACTTAAAGTCCATCTCCTTGCCGCCAACGATAGCGTTAAGCTCAGCAAGGTCGTTGGGAACTGTCCAGTCAAGAGTAATGTTGGTAAAGGGCGACTGAGTTCCCCAACGGCTCGGTGTGTTAACACCGTAGATAAAGGACTGAATGCACTGCTTTACTTCCTTATAAGAAAGGTTGTCCACCTTAACAAAGGGAGCAAGATATGTGTCAAAGGAGGAGAAAGCCTGAGCGCCTGCCCATTCGTTCTGCATAATTCCGAGGAAGTTTACCATCTGGTTGCAGAGGGTGGAGAGGTGAGCTGCAGGAGCCGAGGTGATCTTTCCGGGAACGCCGCCGAGACCCTCCTGGATAAGCTGCTTTAAGGACCAGCCTGCGCAGTAGCCTGTCAGCATCGAAAGGTCGTGAATATGAATGTCGGCATTTCTGTGGGCGTTGCCGATCTCGTCATCATAAACCTCAGAAAGCCAGTAGTTAGCGGTAATAGCGCCCGAGTTAGAAAGAATAAGTCCGCCTACAGAGTAGGTAACGGTAGAATTCTCTTTAACACGCCAGTCGTTAATTTTAACATAGTTGTCAACAACTGCCTTGTAGTCAAGCACTGTTGACTTCATATTACGGAGCTTTTCTCTCTGGCGGCGGTAAAGAATGTATGCCTTGGCAACATCGCTGTAGCCCGCCTGACCGAGAACCTCCTCAACACTGTCCTGGATATCCTCAACCGCAATGTGAGAATCCTTTATCTTAGACTCAAAGTCTGCGGTAACGCGCAGAGCAATAAAGTCGATTACGCTGTCATTAAAATCTTTTTCGCAAGCCTCGAAAGCAAGCCTTACGGCATCTCTTATTTTGGCAATATCGAAATCAACAATTTTGCCGTCTCTTTTTAGTACATTATACATATTTTTTCCCTCCTGTATATTTTTTCGACGATATGGCTTAAGTTTATCATATCTGTCGAACTTTGTCAATGCTAAAACCACAATATATTGTGGTTAAATAAAAATAAATTCACAAAATGTTCTACACACCGCGAATCTCGCATTTTTTAACAAATGTTAAAGCGAGCACTTTCATTTTGTCTAAAACCTCGTTAGAAGGAGCCGAAAGTCCGCTTCCTAAAAGGTCGCCCGAGTCCTTAAAGCATTGCAGGAACCATTTATCAGCGCCTTTTATAGCTTCTCCCGCTTTTGCTATGTCGCTTAGGGCGTGAAGCTCGCTTACAACTGTGGTGCGAAACTCGTAGTCAACATTTCCTTTTAAAAGAATGTCTATACTCTCCTTAAACGGAGCAAAAAACTCATTAAATGGCTTATCCGCGCCACAGGTTAAAGGATATTTTTCGGGGCAGTTTTTAATATCCATTGCAACATAGTCGACAAGGTGCGCATCCATAAGAGAGGAAAGCTTATCGGGGAAGGCGCCGTTTGTGTCAAGCTTAACTAAAAATCCGAGCTCCTTTATTTTTTTCATAAACTCGTCAATCCCGCTCTGCAGAAGAGGCTCTCCGCCTGTAATGCAGACCCCGTCGAGAATTCCTCGACGCTTTTTAAGAAAGGCAAAAAACTCGTCCTCTGCTATTTCTTCTCCGCTGCCACCGCACACAAGAGAGGCGTTGTGGCAAAAGGGACAGCGCAGATTGCAGCCCGCGGTAAACACGGTGCAGGCAAGTTTTTCGGGGTAGTCCAAGGCGGTAAGCTTAAGAAGTCCGCTGATTTTCACACTTTTCCTCCTCTCTGTGAAACAATATGCGGGCGCGGTATGACTGCCGCTCCCGCAAAGGTGCCTTTTTATTTTATACTACATTTTCCCCTTTGTCAATAATAAAAACACAATATATAGTATGTTTTTAATAAAAAAACAAGGCGGTTTTGCCGCCTTGTTTTAATTTGTGCATTATCAATAAAATTTTTTAAGGAAATTGACCGCTTTGCCTATATCGCCCTCGCGGTCTGCTCCTGCCTCACGCTCGACCGTTAAAAATCCGCTGTAGCCGATGTCATCAAGAGCCTTAAGGTACGCTGCAAAGTCAACCTTTCCCTCGCCGAGAGGTGTCTCCTTAAAGTAAAGCGAAAGATTAAGGTCCTCAATGCCGCCGTCTGCAAAAAAGTCGTAAATTATCTGCGGGTCGGTCTTTTTGAGCATAATTCCGTCTTTTGCGTGGGTGTGAACGATGTAGTCCTTCAGGGTGTAGACAGCTTTAACGGGATCGTCGTCGGTAACCATAACTAAGTTTGCGGGGTCAAGGTTTACGGCAACGCCGCGGCTTGAAAGAGAGTCAAGGAACTTCTTAAGGCGCTCTGCAGGCTCGGGACCGGTTTCTATTGCGAAAAATGCGCCGTTTTTGTGGGCGTACTCTGCAAGCTCGTTGCAGGCAGACTGTGCAATTTTGTAACAGTCGCAGTTTTCGTCTGCGGGAACAACGCCGATGTGGGTGGTTATGATGTTGGTTCCCATATTGAGCGCAAGGTCAACGATCCGCTTGGATTTTTCGATCTTCCAGCCGTTTTCCTCGGCTCTTGTAAAGCCGTGTCCGCCAAGGTCGCCGCAAAGGGCAGAAACCTTAAGGCCGTTGTCGCTTAAAATTGCTTTTTTTTCTGCAAGGCTCTGAGCCGTCATATTTTCGGGAGCGAGCTCGCCCTCAACTGCGTAGAGCTGAACGCCGTCAGCACCGAGCTTGGCGCTGACTTCAATGCTCTCTCTGAAGGGAAGCTTGAGCATATCTGCGATAATACCGATAGGAAGTTTTCTCATAAGTATCTACCCCTTTCTTACCTCTATCCAGGTGTCAGGCGTGTGTCTTGCCTCAATGCAGGCTTCTCTTATTGCCATAACTGCAAGTGTCTGCTCGTGGGGGATGATAACCTCACCCGTTTTGTAGAAAACAACGAGGTTTTTGATAAAATTCTTAAAGAAATCCGACTTGATTGTAACAAATTTGGCAGCACCGTCGTTAAAATTAAGGCTCATCATAAAAGAACAGTATGCCTTACTGCAAACTATGCTTGCCTTTTTGCCGCTCTCAAATTCCAGGGTGTAAACGGGGCACTCGGGGGTGAGGGTGTTGCGAACTCTTACGGGGTCTGTGCCAAAGAGCATAACTAACGGCTCTATCTGATGTATCATATAAACATCGGGCTCGCCGCCGCCAACGCTTGCCGCCGACTTAAGTGCGGCCTTGTCAATCGGCTCGTACTCCTCGGCGTAACGCAGGGCAGAGGTGGTCATACAGGGCGTGCCGTGCTTTTCCGCAAGGGCGAAGATGCGCTTTGCGGCATCTAAATCGGGGGCAAAGGTTTTGTCAATATAGGTCGTTTTTCCCGACATAAGAGCCTTCTCAGAGAGCCTTTCGTGAGTTTCCGGATTGTCAGGAGCAAGAACACAGAGAACGTCGCTCTTTTCTATAACCTCCTCCTGAGTGTTGCAAAGGGTTACGTTGTACTTTTCGGCCCACTGGGCGTTTGTAAGGCCGTTAGGAGAATCAATTTCTCCCCAGCAGTAACACACCTGAGCCTCTCCGTCAGATGCTTCGTTTATCCAAGCGGGATAGTTGTTGGCGTGCCATTCGTCAAGATAGTAATCAATAAATCCGATTTTTATCACAACAGAACCTCCTTAAAATGTTCTTTTCTTTAAAATAACACATTAGTTTTGAGCTTTCAACAAAAAACTAAAATAGCGAGAAAAATGTTAAATTTGTTGAGAGTTTTGCACCTTTTTACCTTGACACTTTATAAAATGAAGGATAAAATAAAAAAAGAGGCTGGTGATGAAAATGAGAACAGAGAAAACAAAGCTGCATTTTGATAAGGTTTTTGAAAAGGCGATAGAATATAAAAGCCTTAAGCTTTATCAGGTCGGCGACTGCTTTACAAAAAACGGATTTTGCGTAGGCGAGCATAAGCAAAGGTGCGACGAAATTTCATATGTTGTTTCGGGCGAGGCAGAGTTCTGGCTTGACGGAAACTGTTATAAGCTAAAGGCAGGCGATCTCTTTTTCTGCCCAAAGGGCTCGGTTCATAAAATTGTTTCCACAGAGGAAAACCCCGTAAGATACTATTATATAGGATACACAATGCGAAAGGACAGCCCCGACTACGAGATGTGGCAGGACGTTGAGAATAAGCTCAAGGCTATGAAAAAACCCGTTTACAAGGGCGCATTTAATATGAATCATCTTTTTAATGACCTTTTGTGCGAGTTCCAGCAGGAGTTTGATAAGGGCAAGCTTATGGTTGAGCTTTGCGCCTGCCAGATCGTTTTGTATACCTATAAGTACTTTATTTTTCCGTCGGAGAATGCGGCGGTCTACCAAAAGCGTGTTCCCGGCAAAAAGGAACTTGCTTACGAGATAGTCAACTATATAGATAACAACGTTTTGAGTATACGAGATCTTAAGGATATAAGCAGGTACATAGGCTTTAGCTATTCCTACACCTCGCAGATATTCTGCGGCATTATGAATATGAGCCTCAGCGATTACTATCAGAAAAAGAGATTTGAAGAGGCGGTAAAGCTACTTAAAAGCGGTACAAACGTAATTCGCACGGCGGAAATTCTCGGCTTTGATTCAATAAATTCCTTCAGCAGAGCATTTAAGAATCGCTTCGGAGCTTCTCCTCAAAAGTATATCAAAGCCCTTAAGGCTGAGTGATTTTGTTTGTTTTTTGGATAATTAACGAGAAAAATGTTAAATGCGGCGTTAATAATGCTATTGTTTTTTGGGATAGGTTTTTTATAATTGAAGTATAACAACCAAACGAAAGGACGGTTTTATAATGGAAAAGAAAATTAATGTAGCAGTTATAGGCTGCGGAACTATCGCAAACAATGCACATATCCCTTCCTATATGAAAAATGAAGACGTGGAGATCAAGTATTTCTGCGACATTATTCCCGAGCGTGCCGATGCGGCTGTTGAGAAGTATGGCTGTGGAAAGGCTGTAGTCGACTATAAGGAAATTCTTAACGACGAGGAAATTGATGCAGTTTCGGTCTGCACACCTAACTATGCACACGCTGAAATTTCCAACGCATTTTTAAAGGCGGGCAAAACCGTTCTTTGTGAAAAGCCTGCTGCCCGTACATACGAGGAAGCCCTCACTATGCAGAAGGCTCAGGCAGAAACCGGAAACAAGCTCAGCATCGGCGTTGTTAACCGTTTTAACGATAGCATTAACAAGATTAAGTCGCTAATTGACGCAGGCGAGCTCGGCGAGATTTATCAGGTGTATATCAGCTTCCGCTCCCACCGTTCAATCCCCGGACTTGGCGGCGCATTTACAACAAAGTCAATAGCAGGCGGCGGCGTTCTTATTGACTGGGGCGTTCATTTCCTTGACATAGTTATGTACTGTTGCTCCGACCCCGAGCCTAAAACAGTCTCGGCAGAGTGCTTCTGCAAGCTCGGTAAGGACATTCCCAACTACGCATACAAAAATATGTGGGCAGGCCCACCCAAGCTTGACGGCATCTGCGACGTTGAAGAGGCTATTACAGGTATTATTCGTACCGCAGGCCCTGTTATTACTCTTAACGGCGCTTGGGCGCAGAATATAGGCAATGAGGAAATGTTTATCGACTTCCTCGGAACCAAGGGAGGCATACGCCACAACTATCTTAAGGGTAGCTTTACTGTTTTCGGCGCAAAGGACGGTCAGCTTACCGAGGAGCAGTTTGAGGCTCCCAAGACCAACCACTTTAACAACGAGATCAATGCCTTTGTTGACAGCGTAAGAACAGGAAAGACTCTGCCATCAAACATTGATATCAACATCTTTACATCCAAGATAATGCAGGCTTTGTACGATTCTGCAGAGGCTCATAAGGAAATCCAGTTTTAAAAGCGGAGAGAAAAATGAAACAGTACGGCGTAGTTCTGATTGGCTGCGGCCATATCGGAAGTGAGCATATTGCTGATATTTACTATCGCGATAATGTTCGCATTAAAGCAGTTGTTGATACTGATATAGAGCGTGCGCAGGAATTTAAAAGGAAGTATAATGCAGAATATGCAGACACAGACTATCTTAAATACCTTAAAATGCAGGACACCGATATTGCAATAATCGCATCTCCCGCAAGCACACATTTAAGTATACTCGAGGACTGTGTTAAGTATAATAAACACGTTTTGTGCGAAAAGCCCATTACCACCAACCTTGCTGACGGAGAAAGGTTTTACAACATCTGTAGAAATGCAGAGTGTAAGATACTTATAGGTCATATACTTCGTTATAACCAGACCTTTATTAAGGTTAAAGAGCTTATTGACTCGGGTGTTATCGGCAATCTGCGCCTTGTCCGTATGGTTCAGAATCATCATATCATAAACGAGGAAAGATACCATTCTCTGATGAAGGAATGTTCTCCTGTTTTTGACTGCGGTGTGCATTATTATGACCTGCTTCAGTGGATAAGCGGAGCTAAAATCAAAGAGGTGAGCGGTTTTGGAACAAGGGTTTCCAAGGAGTTTACCGATATTAGCTCTGATTACGGAATGGTAAATCTTTTCACCGAAAGCGGTGTTTCGGGTTATTACGAGGCGGGCTGGATTCGCGGCATTCCCTCTAATAACACCAAGGAATTTATCGGTGATGAGGGTAGCATTTCTGTTACCCTGAATCAGTTCCGTGCTTCTCACACAGAAGAGGGCGACCTCATTGAGATATATAAAAATCAAGGCCATAAATATGAGATGATCAATGTGTCAACTGAGTACAAGCCTATGTACCGTCAGTTGTCTGCGCTTATAGATCTGATAGAAGGAAATCTGTCAGAGGCAACAACTATTGAAGAGGCGTACAGCGCATTTAAGGTGGCCCTTGCCGCTGATGAGGCAATTAAGGCCAAACAGGTTGTAAAGGTTATGTAAAATAAAAGGGAACGCTGCAAAGCAGCGTTCCCTTTTTGCTATTGATTTCTTTTGTAAAAAAGTATATAATAAAAAGGCATCAGATGGCATAGATGACTTTATAAAAGAAAGGAAAAATGAATGGCGAAAATAACTATTATCGGAGCGGGAGTTATGGGAAGCACCCTCGCTTTCCCCGCCTGCGATAATGGGCATAGTGTTCACATTGTCGGAACACCCTATGATAAGGACACTATCGTCCGTTTAAAGCAGGATTCTCTCCATTTAGGTCTTAAACGAAACCTGCCCGAAGGAATCAGCTATTATCAGTGCGACGAGGCTGGGAGCGTTCTTCCAAACAGCGACCTTGTCGTTGCGGGAGTAAGCAGCTTTGGCGTTGACTGGTTTGCAGAGGATATTCTGCCGCTCATTTCGGACGGCACTCCCGTGCTTATTGTAACAAAGGGAATTTACAGCAGAGGTAACGGTGAAATAAGCTCTTTTGTTGACTATTTTGAGGAAAAATGCGCAAAAAGAGTACCGTTTTTTGCGATAGGCGGCCCTTGCATCAGTTACGAGCTTGCTGATAGGCATGACACATTTGTCGGCATCTGCGGCTACAACGAGGCTTTGCTTAAAAAGATTTTCGATATGCTCACAACACCCTATTACCACATCAACACCACAACTGATGTTGTGGGCTTTGAAATTGCGGCGGCAATAAAGAATATTTATGCCCTTGCCGTTTCTATGGCAATAGGCGTTGCAGAGTCTAAGGACGGGCTTGGTTGCCGCCCGCATTTTAACAGCCAATCGGGACTTTTTGCCCAGAGCATAAGAGAGATGGAGCTTATTATAAAATGCTTTGGCGGAAATCCCGTAGAAAACATTGTTTACGGCGTGGCCGACCTGTATATCACCATCGAGAGCGGACGAAACCGCGAGATAGGCGTTCTGCTCGGCAGGGGATATACAGTTTCGCAGGCGCTCGAAAAACTTCGCGGAATGACGCTTGAATCGGTAAGCGCGGTAAAGGCTCTTTCAGAGGCGCTTGAGCTCAAAGCCAAAAACGGCGAGTTTGATTTTGAAAGCGTGCCGCTCTTTACCCATGTAAATGAGCTTATGAGCGGCCAAAAAACCGTTGACATTCCTTGGAATCTGTTCTGAAAACTGCCGAGATGCAAAAGCATCTCGGCAGTTTTTATAAAAATAGGTATAGTTTTTTAGCTATTAAGCATATTGAAATGGGGGGTGAAATGTTATAATATTGTGTAGAAGTGTGCCATTTATTAAAAGGAAGGAATAGAAAAATGATAAAGAACATTGCGGTCAGCATTTTGCTGTGCCTTTCGCTTATTTTGGGCTTTTCAAGCTGTGCGGCAGACGCTGTCGATGAAATTTCGAGCGCAGTAACTGAAAGTGAAAAGAGCGAGCAGAGCGAGACTTCAACAAGCTCTGAAAAGGCAGAAACTTCGTCAAAGGCTTCAACCTCTTCTAAGAGCAAGGAGGAAACCTCTTCAAAGGTGGAAACCTCGTCAGAAGAAAATTCATCAAAGGAAAGTTCGTCTAAACGAACTCCTAACCGAGTTTCGTCCAGGGAGGAAAACGACAAAACGGAGGAAAAAACAGTGTATAAAACCTTGATGCAGTTATGGTCCTCAGATGCCAAAGTTGGAGATATAATCACACTTGATATGGATGACTATTGTAAGGGCGAATATGAGGTAGTCAGCGGCAACTATGAGGAAAACGGTTTTTCTGTAATTAGTATTTCCTCAAGTAAATTTGCCGTAAGAAAATTTGACAGCATAAACAACTGGGTAAGTAATCTTAAGTCGGGAAGCTATATTGCACATAAGGGCTTTAACGGATACATAGACAACGACACCCTTAAAAAGACAAGCAGTATAAACGGAACCTACCCGCAAAACACAATGGAATCTGTTGATCATGCGGTAAGGCTTGGCTTTAAGGCGGTTGAAATTGACATCACCGTTACAAAGGACGATGTGTGGGTTTTGAGCCACGACGCAAACACAACGGTTCTTTCGAGCGGAACAGGGGAAAATTTTACCGACTTAAACTACTCGGATATTAAAGACCAGTACATTAAAAAGCAGTGGAAAAGCGGCGGATATTGGAACTTCAGCGATAATATCGCAAAGGAATACGTTCCCACTCTCAAATCGGTTCTCGAATACTTAAAAGGTAAAGGCGTTTACGTTATTTTGGATGCCAAGTTTATGTCGCATCATAAGTACGATGATAAGGAAATGGATGCGCTTGCAGAGATTATTCTGTCGAGCGGAATGAAGGATTACTGCATGGCATATGCAGGCTGCCACGATCCGCTCTCCAAGAGAATACCCGGAATAATCGCGGCGTATTCCCAGATGCCCTGTAGCAGCGATGAGGCGTCCTATATGGAAATGAAGTCGCGTGGCAACTTTATGCTTAGTGTTGCTGCCACCAAATATAAAGACTATCTTGAGTTTTGCAAAAAGTATGACGTTCCTATGGCGGTGTGGATAGTTGAAAATTACACCGAGGCTGAGCAAATGTTTAGCGAGGGCGTTGACTATGTTCTTACAGATTTTTGCCTCGATAACCCCAACCTGAGCGATTATAGTACAGTTAAGGCATTTTCGCTTGCCGATATCGCAGAAGACGCCAAAACAAGCGGCACTGTAAACGTTTCGGGCAATAAAGCGGTTTTATCAAGCAATTCTCAGCTCAGGGCAAGCCTCTCCTTTGAAGGCCTTGGTCTTAAGCCGGGAGACATAATTTCGGTCAAGGCTAAGACAAATGCGGAAGGATATCTCAAGGTTGAAACGGTAGGCGCCCCCGTTTTGAGAGAGGTGCAGCGTATGGTCACGGGCGAAAAGACTCTTTATTATATTGTAAACGATGCGTATAAATATGACCTTGTAGCGATTTTGGGAACAAAGAATGCATCTGTTGATTTCAGCGACGTTGAAATCAAGATACTAAGAGAAACCGCAAGAGGCGAAAAGTAAAAAGAAAAAAGAAAAAAGAAAAACGGACGGCTTTACGCTGTTTCTCATAGGGATTTTTTAGCGTAATGCGGTGCCGTGGAGTAGGACGGACAGTTTCGGCTGTCCGTCCTTTCCTTTTATCCCGCTTGC
>CAZDSQ010000029.1:0-21821 GCA_964508295.1 uncultured Oscillospiraceae bacterium
CGTGCTTTGCACGAATATAGCTGAGGCACACTTCCTTACGGAGTGTGCCTCAAAGCCTTGCTTTTTGTTCTGTTAAAATTATTTAAGCGCCGTTTTTACCGAAAGAAGAGTTTCGCAGACCTTATCCCAGCGGCAATGTTCGTAGATCTCAAGCTCGATGATGACGGGGCCGTCAAAGCCCGAAGCCTTTATTCCTGCAAACACCCTGTCAAAATCGACGCTTCCCTCGCCAAAATAGCTCTCTTTTCCAAGCTTATACGGATCGGTGGGCGGATTTCCGTCCTTAATATGATAGCTCCTTACGTACCCGCCGAGCGTTACAATGGCGTCAACGGGGTTTCCGTAACCGTACATTATCATATTGGCGGTGTCGATATTGGCATAGATATTGCCTGCTCCCGCCTCTTTTATAAGGCGAAGCAGAGTTACGGGGCTTTCTCCTCCCGTTTCTAAAACGAGATTCATTTTAAGGCCCTTAAGGTACTCTGCAAGCTCTCTCACAAGAGAGAGCATATATTTATAATCCTCGCTGTACGGATTGTTTGCAACAAAGCCTGCGTGAATAAGAATATCACTTACCCCGAGCCGTGTGCAAAAGGCGGCCGCCTCCTTAAGATAGTTGAGCCTTCCCTCTCCGTACTGTTTACTGTTTATTCCCGCATCAAGATAGTCGGTTGAAATGTTCCATTTGGTTGCACTGTCCTTAAAGCCTGCAAAAAGCGCAGATATCTCAATGCCGTTTTTGTTTGCGGCGGCCAAAATTTCCCCAGCCGCCTCACTTTTGTAGACTTCGGGCTTGTAAACCAAGTGGCAACACTCAAAGCCTGCGGCTTTGAGCTTGCCAAAGGCGGCGTCAAAATCGTCGCCGTCCTTAAGCCTTAAAAAAGTTCCGAACTTCATACGCCCTCCACCATAATCTCAACACCGACGTTTTCCTTGGCCTTGCACATAGCCGAGCGAACGGCTATGCACTCAACGGTGCTTTCAATGTCAACGGGGATTTTTCCGGTGTCAAAAAAGTCGAGCAGGGCTCTTGCAAAGCATTTCCAGAAATCAGTTTTGCAGAAAAGCTCCTTGCACTTGCCGTCAATTTCGGGATAGAGGGCAAAGGGTGCCCAGGTTCCCTCAAACTGATTTAAAAACGCCTTTCTGCTGTCCTTAAAGGTTATCTCGAAAACAAGCGTTGCGGTGTTGCTGTGGCAGACAACCGACTTAGCGCCGTTTTTCATAAAGGTGTTCATAAGCTCGATAAGGTGAATGGAATAAATTTTAAAAACGTTTCCGCTATTGACGGTTATCTTTGAGGTTTTTGACTCCTCTGCCTTTAAAAACTCATCAAGGCAGGGCTCAAAGCGGGCTGCCGAGCTTGACCAGAACTGCGCATTGTTTTTCCTTCCGTGCTCCGCTATTCTTACAGCGGTCTCATAATCGGGGGCAAAGGTTTTGTCTATATAAACCTTTTTGCCGCTTTCGAGCGGCAGTTTACAAAGCTCCTCGTGCATTTCGGGGTTGTTGGGCGCAAGCACCATAATAACGTCAGCGTTATCAACGACCTCCTGTATACTATCGCACTCCTTAGCTCCGTACTTTTCGCACCACTCTTTTGTGGTAAGCTTATCCGAGGGGCTTGTGTCGGTTTTTGCGTAGACGTGGGTTATAACGTACTCCTCACGGTTTTCCTCTGCCGCAATCTCGTGAAAGAGCTTGTGATAGGTATTGGTGTGAAAGTTACTGATATAGTTATCAATAATTCCTACCTTTTTCATAAAATGACACTCCTTTTATTACTAAAGAACAACGGTAGTCATATTTCTTGCCGACTCAAAGGCCGCCATCATAACACGCATGGAGCGGCGAATCTGAGCGTGAGTTACGATAGGCTCGGCACCGCTTTCGATAACGTCGATAACGTTCTCGTAAAAGTCCTCCCATCTCGGAAGCTTTTCGGGAGCGGGAAGCGGGAGCTCTTCTATCTCCTGCTTGGGCCTTGGCCACATTGTTTTGGAAAGGCCGTTGGGGGTGTAAACACAGCCCTGCTCCCAGTTAACCTCTTTGATGTTTGCCTTGACAACCTTGCCCTCTTTGCCGAACCACTTGTAGATAGTTGCGGTGCCGTCATCACCCGAAAGGTGCCAGCGGGGCTCGTCTATATAACACCAGAGGTCTGCTATAATCTGCGCTTTAACGCCGTTTTCAAAGCCGATGTTAACTCTGCAAACGTCGTCAACCTCGGGGAAACGCACGTTCTGAAGCTGAGCAAAGACGTACTTGGGCTCGCTGTCTATAAGGCAGAGCACCTGGTCAATCATGTGGATGCCCCAATCGTAAAGGGTGCCGCCGCCTGCCTCGTAGGTGCTTCTCCACTTGCCCGAGCTGCCACGGTTGCTGTAAAGGCGGGAATCAAGAAAATAGAGCTTTCCGAGCATCTCTTTGTCGATTATTTCCTTCATTGTGGCGTAGTCTGAGTCAAAGCGCCTGTTCTGGTGAACGGTGTAGAGCTTGCCGGTCTCCTCGCTTACACGGATTACCTCCTCAAGTTCCTCGCAGTTCATACAAGCGGGCTTTTCACAAACGACGTTTTTGCCTGCACGCATAGCGTCAATGCAGTACTGCTTATGAAAATTGTTAGGGGTTGCGACTATAACAAGGTCGATATCGCTTTTAAGAAGCTCCTCGGCGCTCTCGTAAACTATAAGTCCGTTTTCACGGGCAAGGGTCTTGCGCTCCTCTTCTATATCGTAAACGGCAACTACCTCAAGGTTTTCTATGCGTGAATTTATATTTTCGGCGTGCCAGGAGCCCATATTTCCGTAACCGATTATACCTGCCTTGTGCATCATTTTACTCACCTCGTTTTAAAATCAGTCGCCGATGACCTCGTCAAGCTTTACGTAACGGTGCTCTCTGCCTGCAATCTCTGCGGCATCAAGAATGTACTGAGCCTTAAGTCCGTCATCAATGGTAGTGGTGTACTTGTCGCTCTTGCCGTTAAGAAGGTCGACAAAGGATTTGCACTGTCTTAAAAGTCTGGGGTCGCCGTAGTTTTCGGGGAGAGGTCTGACCTCTTTAATGCCGCTTGTGGTGCGAATGGTGATGTTAGCACCCTCGCTCTCGTTAAATCTGAGGTAGCCCTCTTTACCGTAAATTTCAACCTCGGTAAGAGCCGAGCAGGTAGCGCAGCCTCTTGAAAGGGTTACGTTTGCGCTCGAGCCGTTTTTAAGGTCGATAATGATGTTTGCCCAGTCGTCTGTTGTAACGTCTGCCCAATCGTCCGAATCGAGCTTCTGGCGGCTCTTAACAAAGGTGCCGTAGTTTGCCTGAAGTCCCTGAACGTCTGTTCCGAGCCAGTTTAAAAGGTCGATCATGTGCGAGCCAAGGTCGCAAAGAACGCCTGTTCCTGCCTTTTCCTTTTCAAAGCGCCACTCAAGGCGTCTGCCCTTCCAGAGAGCCGAGTCCTTAATGCACTTGATAAAGATGTGGTGAATTTCGCCGACTGTTCCCTCGTCAACAAGGTCTTTTAAAAAGCGAAGTGTTGCTCTGTGGCGCCAGGTAAAGCAGATGAAAACGGGAAGTCCCTTTTCCTTTCCGAGCTCCTGAACCTCGATAACTTCGTCGTGATTGATGCCTGCGGGCTTTTCCATACTAACTCCAAGGCCTGCGTTAAGTGCATACTTTGCAATTTCGCAGTGAAGGTAGTTAGGGGTGCAGATATCAACAGCATCGCAAAGGCCGCTGTCGATAAGCTCCTTGTAGTCGGTAAACATTACTTCGTCGCCGAGGCCGGTTTTTGCCTTGGCATTTTCGATTGCCTTGGGGTTGATATCGCAGACTGCGGTGATCTCGCACTCGTCTGCGATTGTTAAGTAGTTAGGATAGTGAACGTCTCTTGCTATCCAGCCAAATCCGATAATACCAATTCTCTTTTTCATTTTGTTTTCCTCCTAATATTTAAAGTGAAAAGCTTGCCAGCTCTTGAGTTACGACCATTTCGGCGTTGGGGTGGTTTTGCAGATAGGATGCGGGAGCGGTTTTGGAAACGCCCTCAAGGCCGATTTTCCTCATTATGCCCCACTGCCAATCGCAGTATAGGTAGACCTTGAATACCTTTGCCGATAAAAGTTGCTTCATTCCGAGGGTTATGCACCTTTTCGGGAAGATATCAAGCGCACCTCTTATCTTGTTTTTGCCGTTGTTTGTTATGGTTTCCCTTGATATGTCAAGGCAGCGTGTGCCGATGACTCCAAACTCCTCGTCGGTTATATCGTCGTCTGCCTCGGGCGGCTCGTTAAATGCGATATGGCCGTTTATGCCGACGCCGGTAAGGCAAAGGTCGATCTTTTCAAAGCTCTCTAAAAGCTCATCTATCTCCTTCTCCTTTGTGGGCTCGGGGAAAAGGCGCTGGCTTTCGGGCATCAGAAGCTCGGGCTTTATCCTCGAGTAGAGCATATTATCCATAATTGCGTGGAAATTCAGGATATTGTCGTAGCTTATAAACTCGTCGTCATCGGTAAGGTACTCGTCCATATTTATAAACCAGCAATTTTTAAGGCTCAAGTTAAGAGCGTTTACCTTTTCGGCAAATATCGGGTACTGACCGATAGGGCCGACGGGGCAGATGATAACAGTCTGACCGTAGCCGTTTTTTACAATGGTGTCGACCATTATCTGTGCGATCTCCTCGTACATTGATGCCTCGGTCGGCATAACTCGTGTGGGGATCTTTGTGTTTTCAAGAAACTTTTCGGGGCTCATATAGTAGGTACTTTTCACTTTAAGCTCTCCTTTCATATTTTTTGATTGATTTTTTTCAAAACCGTGTTATACTGAAAGCATAAAATGTTAAATTTAAAGTCGGTGGTGAAGAAATGAACAACAGCCTTTCCGAAAGAGAGCAAAAAAGCTATCTTGCGGTTTTCAAAGCAAAGGATAACGTTGTTTTTTCGAGCAACAACAGCATAAAGGTCTTTCAGTTTGTTGACGTTCATTGCAAAACCTCCAACGAGGGCGGCAACGAGCACAGACAGTGGTGCGACGAGATAACCTTTGTCTACAGCGGCGAGGGCGAAATAGTTCACAACTGCGAGCGCTACAAGATTAAAAGCGGCGACGTTCACCTCTGCTTTAAGGACGACGTTCATCAGGTAATCCCCTCCAAAACCTCGCCGTTGAGGTTTTACTGCCTCGGCTTTTCGCTTGACGTAAGCAACCCAATCTGCGAGCTTTTTAAAAAGGCTCGGGAGCGCTTTGAGGGCGGCGCAAGCCCCATTTTAAGCGGACTTATAAATCTGCAGACAGCTTTTCAAACGGCTATGTCAGATATGTACTCGGGAGAAAAAACTGCCGTTTCCGAGGCGGTAACCGCAAACTCCTTAAACTTTATTCTTGCGGCGGTGCTGAGCGCATTTTTAAACAAGTCCAGCTCGGCGACCGACAACATTTCTATGAAGGACAGCCTGCTTTTTAATATCATAAGCTATCTCAAAAACAACGTTTACAACATTGATGCTCTTAAAAATCTCCCCGACGACACGGGCTACAGCTATTCATACATCTCGCATCTGTTTTCAAGCCGAATGGGGCAAAGCCTCAAGGAGTTTTTCGCATCGCTGCGAGCAAGTGAGGCCACCGAGCTTTTAAAGGTAAAGTCGGTAACCGAGGTGTCCTCGCTCCTTGGCTACTCCTCCATTCACGCATTCACAAGAGCCTACAAGCAGATGTGCGGCGAAACGCCGAGCGAGGCAAAGGAAAAGCTTCTTAAGAAAAGCGACGTTTCCCTCTATTTATGATTATAGTTATCTTAACGTATTTTGTCTTTTACCATTTTTGCTTACTTCTTTAACTTTTCTTGCTATAAGCAGTATCTTTTGCAAAACGTTTCAAACAAAAAACAGCGAGGCGGCGCAAGGGTGCTTTTTTTCAAGTGTGGCAACATTGGGAGTTATGCATTTTTATTATCACATAATATTTCCAATAAATATCTCGTCGCAAAATTTACGCCTACTATAAATGAGTCCTTTGAGGAAACTGACAAAAGATTATGCAAATGCCTGCTATATTCTTCAAGCAATATGGTCTGTTCATCGGTCAAGACACTTCTGAGTTTATCATCAGAGGACATCAGCCTTTCGGCAACCTCTCTTTCCTCGTCAGTTCGCTTGGATGCTTTTTCTATTTGATATTCGTACCATAACTCCTCCAAAAGTTGTTTCATATATTTCCCCCTTTTATATTTTTACAGTTATGATTATACTATAATTTAAAACAAGGGTTATCCTATGATAAGACAACTATAAAACTTTTTTAAAGCTATCAATAAAGAAGGAAAGCTCAACTTATACGGATGGCTTTCTGCTCCCTTGCCTAAAGGGAGCTGGATTTTGCGATGCAAAAGACTGAGGGATATATAATTTGAAACAAATTATAATGTTTAAAATAGGTCGGGGCTTTATATTATATCCCTCCGTCAAAACCTGCAGTTTTGCCACCTCCCTTTAGGCAAGGGAGGCTATGTAAGAAAAAAGACTCCCTCGATTGAGGGAGTCTTTTTAGTTTAGAATTTATTAATCAAGGAAGTCGCGGAGTTTTTTGCTTCTGCCGGGGTGGCGGAGCTTTCTTAAAGCTTTGGCTTCAATCTGACGGATACGCTCACGGGTTACGTTAAACTCCTTGCCGACCTCTTCAAGAGTTCTCTGTCTGCCGTCTTCAAGGCCAAAACGCAGGCGCAGAACCTTTTCTTCTCTCGGGGTAAGGGTGGAGAGAACCTTGCCGATCTGCTCTTTTAAGAGGGTGTAAGAAGCAGCCTCTGCGGGAGCGGGGGTGTCATCGTCTGGGATAAAGTCGCCGAGGTGGCTGTCCTCTTCCTCACCGATGGGGGTTTCGAGAGAAACAGGCTCCTGAGAAACTCGCATGATCTCGCTTACCTTCTCAACGGGCATATCTATTTCTCTTGCAATTTCTTCAGAGGTAGGTTCGTGGCCGTTTTTATGTAACAGCTGACTGGAAACCTTTTTAACCTTGTTAATTGTTTCGACCATGTGAACGGGAATACGGATAGTTCTTGCCTGGTCTGCAATAGCGCGGGTTATCGACTGGCGTATCCACCAGGTAGCATAGGTTGAAAACTTAAAGCCCTTGGTGTAGTCAAACTTTTCAACTGCCTTGATAAGACCCAAGTTTCCCTCTTGAATGAGGTCAAGAAACTGCATTCCTCTGCCGACATATCTCTTTGCTATACTTACAACGAGCCTCAAGTTTGCTTCGCTGAGGCGCTTGGCGGCATCCTGATCACCCTGAGCCATCTTCTCCGAGAGGGCAAGCTCCTCCTCGGTTGTGAGCAGGGGAACGCGTCCGATCTCCTTAAGATATACTTTGACGGGGTCGTCAACGTTTATTCCGTCGGCACCCTCATCGCTTTCGCCCAAGGTTTCAAGGGGGATAGACTCTAAATCTGTGTCAAGGTCAAGCTCCATATCCTCGATGATCTTGATGTTGGAGCCTTCAATTTTTTCGTAGAGCTTGTCAACCTGCTCAACGTCAAAATCGAACTCTTCAAGAAGGTCGTTGATCTGTTTTGTGGTAAGCTCGCCGCGCTGTTTGCCGATTTCAATAAGGTCGTTTATCAGCTTTGCTTTGTCCTGTCCAGCCATTTTAAAATCTCCTCTATTTCTTTTCGTTTCCTAATTTTTCAATAAGATCTTTCAGACTTTCGTCGTCCATTTGCTTTACATTTTCGCTCGAAAGCGCCTGCCGTCTGCCCTCAGCCCTGAGAGAAGCGATAAGCTCGCAAAACTGCTCTCGCGTTCTCACATAGCTTCCCGAGCGGGTTATAACAGATGCAAGCCTTGCCATTTCGTCGGGGGTAAGAGATGCGCCGAGCCCCATAAGGTCAGGCTCTCGGTTTCTCTCAAACTCCTCTGAAATGAGCTTAAACATCTTCTTTCCCCAGTCGGTGACAAAATCGCTTTCGGAAACCTGCTCTTTTTTAAGTAGTGTAAAAAAGTCGGGGTGTCCGAAAAGCGAGCCCAAAAGCCACTCCTCGCAAACTGCGGCAGAAAGCATTTTCCTCTTCTGTGGGTTTACGTTATCCCGGCTTCCGTTTTCAACGGTGAGGCTTGCTCTCTCCTTTTTGCGCTCGGCACTTTTTCTCTGGCGAATGATACCTTCGACATTTTGGGTAACCGCCTGCGAAGAAACTGACAGCTTTGACGAAATTCTCGAAATATAAACATCGCGCTCAATTGCATTTGAAATGCCCGCAAGTACCTTTGAGGCTTCTTTGAGAGCCTGCACCTTGCCGCTGTCAGAGTCGGTGTCATATTTCGCTAAAATTGCATCAAGCTCGTTTTCAATTGCGCTGACGCTCGAGAAAAGAAGAAGCTCGAATCTCTTGCTTCCGTATTTTTTTATAAACTCATCAGGGTCCTTTGCCCCTTGAATTTTTATAATTTTAGTACCCAGCCCTGCGCTGTCAAGAAGCTCAAAGCTACGCTTTGCGGCTTTTTTGCCCGCCTCGTCAGAGTCGGTCGCGATAACGACCTCGGGAACATATTTCGCCATAATGCGCACCTGCGTTTCGGTAAGCGCAGTTCCTAAGGGGGCAACGGCGTTGTCAAAGCCTGCCTGATGCAGAGCGATAACATCCATATTTCCCTCGCAGAGAATAAAGAAGCGCTCCTTGCCGCTTTTAGCAAGTGCCTCGCAGAACGCCGAGGATTTTGCATAGTTTAAGCCGTATAAATTGCGGCTTTTTACATAAACCGCCGTTTCGGGAGTGTTGATGTACTTAGGACCCTTGTCCTCCTCCGAAAGCTTTCTGCCGCCGAAGGCGATGACGTTCCCCCTCACATCAATGATAGGGAACATAAGGCGGTTTCTGAAAAAGTCGATAAGATTGCCGTTTTTGGTCTTTGTGGCAACACAGGCCGCCATCATTTCAGCGTCGGTAAAGCCCTTTTTTCTTAAGTGTTTTATAAGGCTGTCCCAACTGTCAGGCGCCCAGCCTAAACCAAAGCGGGTAATGGTCTTTTGGTCAAGCCCTCGGCCCCGCATATACTCTAAAACGCCCTTGGCCTGCGGAAACTTTAATGCCGCGTGAAAGTAACGGGCGGTTTCACGGTTTATCTCTAAAATTCGGTTTTTAAGCCTTGCCTGCGAGTCGTCAACTTCGTCCTCGGGAACCTGCAGCCCAACCTTTTCGGCAAGGAACTTGACCGCCTCGGGATAAGAAAGGTTTTCGGCTTTCATAATAAAGGTTATAACATCTCCGCCTGCGCCGCAGCCGAAGCAGTAAAAAAGCTGCTTGTCCGAGGAAACGTTAAAGGACGGAGTTTTTTCGCTGTGAAAGGGGCAAAGACCCTTAAGGCTTCTGCCGTTTTTTTTCAAAACAACGTACTGGGAAATTATAGATTCGATATCGCAGCGCATTCTCAGCTCGTTTAAAAAATCGTCTGAAAGCCTCATAATTTCCCTCCGTTTGTTTTATTTTTGTTTATAGCACCGACCAGGACTTAGGAATAACAAGCTCCTCGTAGTAGCGCACGGCGTAATTGTCGCTCATTCCTGCGATGTAGTCGCATACGGCGCGCTCTGTGCCCTCGTTTTCGGAAATTTTTAGGTACTGCTCGGGCAGCTTGTCAGGATTTGACAAAAAGTACGCAAACAGATATTTTACAATATCCTTTGCCTTGCCCTCCTCGCTTTTTGCGACGGGGTTGTAGTAGACCCTTTCAAACATATATGTGTGAAGGGTGTCGAACGCCTCGCGGACCTCGGGCGGCATCTTAAGTGAGCGCGCAGGATCCGAAACCACCGCGTAGATCATTGAGGAAATTCTCTTTGAAGTCTTGTTTCCGAGAAGCCTTATCGGTTTTTCGGGCAGGTCAGCCTCGGTTATGATTCCCGCGTGAATGGCGTCATCAATGTCGTGATTTATATATGCAATCTTGTCTGCAATTTCAATAATTCTGCCCTCGATGGTTGATGCAACCATATTTGTGTGGCACAAAATGGCATCAGCAACCTCAAAGGTAAGGTTAAGACCCGCGCCGTTCTTTTCAAGCTTCTGCGCAGTTCGCACGCTCTGCTCGTAATGCTTAAAGCCGCAGGAGGCAATCTCGTTTAGCGCTCGTTCACCTGCGTGGCCAAAGGGGGTGTGACCTAAGTCGTGTCCCAGTGCAGCGGCTTCGGTAAGGTCCTCGTTAAGATTCATTGAGCGGGCAATCGCTCTCGCAATCTGCGCGACCTCAAGGGTGTGGGTAAGTCTTGTTCTGTAATGGTCGCCCTCGGGAGAGAGGAATACCTGAGTTTTGTGCTTTAAGCGCCTGAAGGACTTGCAGTGAATTATCCTGTCTCTGTCGCGCTGGAAGCCTGTTCTGAAATCGCAGGGATCCTCGTCCCTTTCTCTGCCGCGGCTAGTTATAGAGAGGCAAGCATCGGGCGCAAGCTGCTCTTTTTCACGAAGTTCGGTTTGCTGACGGATATTCATTTAAAGACCTCCTTTATGTCAAAAATAGGGTAAATTTCTTGCTTTGGTATGCGCAAAATGTGCCAAAATAGGCATTTTGGCACATTTACACTTTCCCAATTTTAAAGTATACCACAAAAAAACCTAAATGTCAAAAAATAACTCATCAATTTTCTCAATTTTTATTGTGGCGGCGGTTATTTCAACAAGGTTGGCGCAGAGCCTGTCTGTTTCTGCCTTGGGAGAAAAGACGGTGAGCGAAACATTTTCGCCAAAGTCGCTTTCTACAAGCGCGGTGTTTGTTGTGGAAAGATAGGGTGAGACCCTGCCGTAAAGGTTGTAGGGCAGAGAGAGCCTTATCATATCTCCCCAGGTGCGAGTTATAATTTTAGCGGCGGCAACAGCGTCGCTCGCGCCCTTTGAATAGGCTCTCGTAAGGCCGCCTGTTCCAAGCAGAATGCCGCCGAAATATCTAACGGTGGCAAGGCAGACGTTGTATATCTCTTTTTTGAGCAAAATATCTAAGGTGGGCATACCCGCAGTTCCCTGCGGCTCGCCCGCATCTGAAAAGCGCTTTATCTGCCCGTCTAAAAGACTGTAGGCGTAAACAACGTGAGCGGCCTCGCGGTGCTGCGCGCCTATCTCGGCAATAAAAGCGGTAGCCTCCGCCTCACTCTCTACGGGGGCAAGATATGTTATAAAACGGGATTTTTTCTCGATAAATTCGGCCTGCGCTCTTGCAGCCGCGGTTTTATAGTCGCGCATAAATTACCTCCCATAAAAAATGACCAAAAAGGGCCGTCTTAGTAAAGACAGCCCTTTCCTCGTTACAAACAACTTATTTGTCCATGCCGAAACGCTTTTTAAATCTGTCAACACGGCCGCCGGTATCAACCAGCTTCTGTCTTCCTGTGAAGAAAGGATGGCACTTGCTGCAAATTTCAACGCGGATCTCATCAGCAGTAGACTTGGTCTCGAAAGTAGCGCCGCAAGCGCACTTTACTGTAACAGTCTTGTAATCAGGATGGATGCCCTTTTTCATTGTGATTTTCACCTCTTTGTAAAAATATGCGGTCTTTCTGTTTCTGTCGTGATAAGCTGTGACCTACCGCTAAACATACCCCGCTAAAGTGGTTATCCGCCAAATAGCGTAAGATTTTGCTCACGCGTGCGAAACAAAACAATTATAGCATAGCCTTTTTAATAATGCAAGTGTTTTTTATCTTTCTTCTCTGAAATATGCAAGTCCAAGATGAGCAGGGGGCTGATTTTCCTTCTTGTCACGAATGCTTGTAAAGATAAGAACGATAATCGTAACGATATAGGGGAGCATTTTGAAAAGCTCTTTTCCCGCAAAGCTGACGCCTGTAATATAACTGCTGGCGATATACAGAGCGCCGAAAACTATCGAGCCGAGGATTGCAAGGTTGGGCTTCCAGACGGTAAAGATAACAAGTGCGATTGAAAGCCAACCGATAGCGTCAATGCAGTATTCCCAGTTGCCGTTTAAGTAGTCCATAATAAAGGTAAGACCGCCGAGGCCCGAAATTCCGCAGCCTATGCAGGTTGCAAGGTATCTGTAAAGCGAAACATTTATGCCCGCCGCATCGGCGGTTGCAGGGTTTTCGCCAACTGCGCGAAGGTTAAGACCGACTCTTGTTTTAGAAAGCACAAAGGACGAGATGAGCGCAACAGCTATCGCAAGATAGATAAGTATTCCGTGTGAGAAGAAAAGCTCGCCAAACCAGCCAAGGTCGTCTGAAAAGGGGAGAGATGCGGTAAAATATTTGGTTGCTCTGCTGTACGCAGGGCCAGTTTTGGCTATCATAAAGTCCGAAATGCCAACGCCGAGGGTGGTGAGGGCAAGACCTGTAACATTCTGGTTTGCTCTTAAGGTAACGGTCAAGAAGCTGAACAGAAGCCCCATAATAGCGCTGCCTACAAAGGTGGCAACAACGGCGATAAGAATTGCTAAAACGGGGGAAGCGTAAAGCCCCGCCTTTGAAAGATAAAGGTACTCGGCAAAGCATCCGCAGGAGGCGCCTACGCACATAACGCCCGGGGTTCCGAGGTTTAGGTGCCCCGATTTTTCGGTAATAGTTTCTCCTGTTGAGCCGTAGAGAAAGGCCATACCAAGTCTGATTGCGCTAACAAGAAAGGCTAACATTATGCATTCTCCTTTCCGTTTTTAGAAATAACAATCTTGTACTGTAAGAAAAACTCGCAGCCGATGATAAAAAAGAGGATAATTCCCGTAACAATATCCGAGATTGCCTGAGGAAGTCTGAAATCTGTCGAAACCTGCTGAGAGCCTTTCTGCAGAAAGACTATAAGGAAACTTGTAAACACCATAAATATAGGGTTAAACTTTGCAAGCCAGGAGACCATAATTGCGGTAAAGCCT
Source organism: uncultured Oscillospiraceae bacterium (assembly GCA_964508295.1). Taxonomy (GTDB): domain Bacteria; phylum Bacillota; class Clostridia; order Oscillospirales; family Ruminococcaceae; genus SIG578. The sequence goes on from CAZDSQ010000029.1 coordinate 12,867, forward strand.
CTGCCACCCGCCGTTTCGGTGTTGATGGTGTGGTTTGTGCCGCCGACTAAGAGAAGGCCCGCAATTCCGCACAGTGCGCCAGAAACAATGAGGGTGCGGATAACTACCTTTTTGACATTTATGCCGATGTAGTTTGCGGTGTTTTCGCTCTCGCCGACAACGGCAATTTCGTAGCCCTGCTTGGTGGACTTAAGATAAATGTAGACCACAACAGTTAAAACGGCAACGATAATGATGTTTAAGAGATACTGGTGACCAAACAGAACGGGTAGACCGTACTGCTCCATAGGTGTAAGAACGCCCGAGCCGCTCTTAACAAAGGTTTTGAGAAAGTATGAAACCAACTGAATAGCAACATAGTTCATCATAAGGGTGAATAGGGTTTCGTTGGTGTTCCACTGAGCCTTGAAAACGGCGGGAATAACCGCCCATATAATGCCCGCCAAAATTGAGGCGACTGTCATAATTACGATGAGCAGGGGGAGCGGGAGCTTGTCGCCTAAAAACATCATAACAGTAACGGTTGCAAGACCGCCGACTAAGACCTGACCCTCTGCGCCGCAGTTCCAAAATCGCATTTTAAATGCGGGGGTAACGGCAAGCGAGATGCAGAGAAGGATAGCAACATCTTGTAAAAGGCTCCAGACGCGGATATCCATTCCAAAGGCACCGTCGATCATAGAGGCGTAAATCGCAAGGGGGTTTTTGTCGGTCAAAAGGGTGATGATAATGCCCGCAACGATAAGCGCCAAAACGACCGCCGCCGCACGAACGCCAAGTCCTATGTACCAAGGCTGAGGAGAGCGCTTTACAATGTGAACAGAAATTTTACTGTTTTTTGCCTTTTGCATTACTTCTCCTCCTTTGATTTGGTCATAAGCAGACCGATCTCTTCTTTGGTAGCAGTCCTTGCGTCAACAACGCCTGTGATGTGACCTGAGCCGATAACCAGAATTCTGTCGCAAAGCTCCAAAAGAACGTCAAGGTCCTCACCAACAAAGATAACGGCAACGCCACGCTCTTTCTGCTGGTTTAAAAGATTGTATATGGTGTAAGAGGAGTTGATGTCAAGACCTCTTACGGGATAAGCCGCCATTAAAACGGTGGGTGCAGAGGCTATCTCTCTGCCGACCAGAACCTTTTGAACGTTACCGCCCGAAAGCTGACGGACGGGGGTTTCTGCATTGGGGGTTACAACCTCAAGGTCAGAAATGATGCGCTCTGCAAGGTCCTTGGGAGCTCTCCTCTGCAAAAACACCGATTTGCCCTTGCGGTAACTTCTGAGCATCATATTGTCGACTATGTCCATATTGCCGACAAGGCCCATACCGAGTCTGTCCTCGGGAACGAAGGAAAGACGAACCCCCAGTTCTCTTATCTGTAATGGGGTCTTATCCCTTAAATTGTCGTGAGTTTTTGTCTTGGGATTGTTGTAGATAATGCTTCCGCCGTCAAGATGCTGGAGACCTGCAATGGCCTCGAGTAATTCTCGCTGTCCCGAGCCTGCGATGCCCGCGATGCCGAGAATCTCGCCGCTCTTTGCGGTAAAGGATACGTTGTCAAGAAGCTTGATGCCCTCTCTGTTGTGACAGCTTATGCTGCTGACTACAAGCCTGTCCTCGCAGTCTTTAGGCTCGCCTCTTGCTATGTTGAGAGTGACTTTCTTTCCTACCATCATTTCAGTAAGCTCGCTCTCGTTAGTTTCCTTTGTGTTTACAGTTCCTATGTATTCGCCCTTTCTTAAGACCGAAACTCTGTCAGAAAGCGAAAGAACCTCGTGGAGTTTGTGGGTAATTATAATGATAGCCTTTCCGTCGTCACGCATTCTCCTAAGAATAGCGAAAAGCTTTTCGGTTTCCTGCGGGGTCAGAACGGCGGTAGGCTCGTCGAGGATAAGAATGTCAGCGCCGCGGTAAAGCACCTTGATTATTTCAACAGTTTGTTTTTCGGAAACCGACATTTCGTGAATTTTCTTCATCGGGTCGATGTCAAAGCCGTACTTGTGGCTTATTTCTGCGACTTTTTTTGCCGCTTCCTTTATCTTGAACTTTTCCTTTCCCTTAAGGCCGAGGATAATGTTTTCGGTTGCCGAAAAAACATCAACAAGCTTAAAGTGCTGATGTATCATACCGATCTTGTGGTCAAACGCGTCCTTGGGGCTGCGGATAACGACTTCCTCGCCGCCGATAAAGATCTGGCCGTGGTCTGGGAAATAAATTCCCGCCAGCATATTCATAAGGGTGGTTTTGCCGCTGCCGTTTTCGCCGAGAATCGACAATATCTCTCCGCGCTCTACAGAAAGACAAACATCTCGGTTTGCAACAACGCTGCCAAAGGTTTTGGTAATGTTTTTAAGTTCTATTGCTGCAACTGCCAACTGTTTTTTCCTCCTAAAAAAAGTTTTAAGCCTTAAAAAGCGGCACTTTAAAACAAATGCAATTTTTTAAAGTTTAAAACAGATTTAGGCGGGGCAGATTAGTGCCCCGCCCGTTTTTGCCAGGTTAATGATTAGAATTTCTCGTTGAGGAGGGTAATTCCGTCAATTCTGAGATCGAAGTAAGGAGCTGAACGCTTGGTCGACTCGGTGAAAGCACCGTTTTCGATAGCCTCGGTTTCAGGAATGTAGTCGCCCATATCGTCAACGTCAGCGGTGTAGGTTGTAAGAGCTTTTTCGCCAACAGTAAAGTTGTCGGTGTTGAATACGCTTACCTTGCCGCTCTTAAGGTCCTCAATAGCAGCCTTGATGGCGTCAACAGTGCCCTCAGCGGCAACGTCTTGATTGATTCCGGTAAGAACAACAGAGCCTTCAGCAATTCCGCCGCACCAGTCATCAGCAATCTCGGTGCCCTCTACAACGCTCTTGATGATGTAGTTGTAGTAGGGAGCCCAGTTGATAGCCGAGGAAACGATAAAGGTTTCGGGGCAGGATTCATAGGTGCTTCCGTTGTAGGAAACGTTGGGAACGCCTGCAGCCTCGCAAGCGCCGGGAGCGCCCATTGAGTCAGCGTGCTGGCTGATAAGAACGCAATTCTTGGAAATGAGAGCCTCAGCAGCGTTCTTCTCCTCGGTAGCATCGTACCAGGAGCCTGTGAACTGAACGTCCATAGTAACGGTGGGGCAAACGGATTTTGCGCCGAGATAGAAGGAGGTATAACCCGAGATAACCTCAGCATAGGTGAAAGCACCAACATAACCGATCTTTGCCTCTTCTGCGGTGATCTCGTTATTCTCAATCATTTCGTTGAGTTTCATACCTGCGGCAATACCTGCAAGGTATCTGCCCTGGAAAATAGAAGCGAAAGCGTTGTGGTAGTTGTCGAGACCTTCGGTGTGAGCCTTGGTACCGGTAGCGTGGCAGAACTCAACATCGGGGAACTCTTTAGCGGCCTTGATCATAAAGGATTCGTGACCAAAGGAGTTAGCAAAGATAATGTCGCAGCCCTGGGTAGCAAGGTCCTTAGCGGCGGTGTAGCAGGCGTCGCCTTCGGGAACATTGGTTTTAATGATAACCTGCTCGTCGGTAAGACCTGCGGCTTCCTGTATAGCGTCAACAGCGTTGAGGAAGTTTAAGTCGTAGGTGGAGTTTTCATCGTGTAAGCAGATGAAACCGATCTTGAAATCCTCGGGAACAGTGTAGTCAACCTCGAGGGTGGGAGCAGCAAGAGGAGATTCGCTCATTCCGAGCAGTTCTTTGTTCTCTTCGTTGCAGCCGGTGAGAGCAACGCACATTGTCAGTGCCATTGCAAGAGTGGTGAGAAGTGCAATAACCTTTTTCATTTTTTATACCTCCTAAAATTTATGTAAATTAAAATTACATACAGCTTAAGCGCGAAAAGTTACCGACGAGTCGTCCATACTCTCGATAACTGCGAGGCTTTCGATTCGCACACCCTCGCCTCTTAATTTATCTCCGCCGCCCTGAAATGCCTTTTCAATGGCAATGGCACAGCCAATTAGCTCGGCCCTCGACTGTTTTACAATGTCAAGCAGTCCGTGAAGCGCGCCGCCGACGGCAAGAAAATCGTCAACTATCAAAATGCGCTCGCCGCTACTTAGAAACCTCTTTTCGACTATCATATTGTAGTCGTTGCCGTGTGTGTAGGAATGAACGGGGGAGGAGTAAACGTCTCCCGAAAGGTTTTTTGAGGCGTGCTTTTTAGCAAAGAGAACAGGCAGACCCATAACAACACCTATCGCAGTCGCAATAGCGATGCCAGAGGCCTCAACCGTCAAAATCTTCGTAGGCTTGTCCTTTCCAAAAAGGCGGTCGACCTCTTTTCCCATTTCGAGCATAAGCGCCGTGTCTATCTGATGATTTAAAAACGAGCTTACCTTAAGAATGTTTCCGGGGAAAACCTGCCCGTCTTTTTTTATGCGTTCTTCAAGAAGCTTCATAAATGCACCTCAGAAAATAAAAAAACAGACTTAATAAAAGTCTGTTGCCAATTAAAACTCTGCCGCAAATGCAAATTACGAGTCCCAAAACCAATAGTCGCAACTGAACGGCGTGCGGTAGAAACAGCGGGACCATCTATCCCGAAATATATTGGCAATTTATTAAGTTTTTCGACAAAAATATTGTAACACCACAGAAACAAACTGTCAACAAAAAAAACAAAAAATATTAAAAACAACTGCGGGAAAAATGTGCTGTCGGCTCTCAAATTAAAATATAATGTTTTGGGAGATGATTTTATGGATAAAAAACAAGCCGCTTGCAAATGTCCTTTTGACCTTGCGGACACCCTTTGCCGCAGACCCGACGCGCTGGCAAGGGTAGAGGGCAGCGGGGGCTACCGTAATATAATTGGAACGGTTAGCTTTTACAAAACGACGCGCGGCACGGTTGTCTATGCGCAAATCAGCGGTCTGCCGTCAGGGCGCGGCAAATGCAAGCACGGAATTTTCGCCTTTCACATTCACTCGGGGTCAGAATGCCGAGGAAATTACGACGACCCCTTTTCCGCCGCAGGCACGCACTACAACCCAAGCGGCTGTGAGCACCCGCATCACGCGGGAGATATGCCGCCGCTTTTTGAGGCGAGCGGAGAGGCGGTGTCGGCATTTTTAACAGATAGATTTTCGGTGGACGAAATAGTCGGAAAAACCGTGATAATCCACTCGGGCGTTGATGACTTTACAAGTCAGCCCGCAGGCAACGCAGGTGAAAAAATCGCCTGCGGGTTGATTTACTGTTGAAATTTGTTGTTTAAGGCTTTATAATATAAAAAGGAAGAAAAAATCAGGAGGGAAATTATGAGCTACATTCGCTATTCTTATGAGCAGCTTAAAACCTTTTGCTGCGATGCTTTTGAAAAGTTTGGCTTTACTAAAGACGAGGCGGAAAGCATAACCGACGTTCTGCTCCTTTCGGACGTTTACGGAATTGAGTCGCACGGTATGCAGAGATTGGTGCGCTATCACAAGGGCATTGAAAAGGGACTTATCAAGGTCGATGCCAAGCCCGAAATTGTTTTTGAAACACCTGTTTCCGCCGTCATTGACGGACACGACGGTATGGGCCAGCTGATTTCGATAGAGGCTATGAAGACCGCAATTAAAAAGGCAAAGCAAAGCGGAATGGCGGTTGTCAGCGTTAGAAACTCCAACCACTTCGGTATAGCGGGTTATTATGCAAAAATGGCCTGCGATGAGGGGCTTGTCGGCTTTGCTATGACAAACTCCGAGGCAATTATGGTGCCGACATATTCGCGCCTTGCAATGCTCGGCTCAAACCCCATTGCCATCTCTATGCCTGCCGAGCCTTATCCTTTTTTCTTTGACTCCTCAACAACTGTTGTAACAAGAGGAAAGCTCGAAATTTACAACAAGCTCTCAAAACCCCTACCTGACGGCTGGGCGCTTGACGAAAACGGCAAGCCCTGCACAGATGCTTCCCGAGTTCTCAAAAATATCGTCGGCAAAAACGGCGGCGGTATCGTTCCACTTGGTGGCGACACAGAACTACTCGGCGGACACAAGGGCTACGGCTACGGAATGCTCTGCGAGATATTCTGCTCGATATTCTCGGGCGGTCTTACCTCTAACCACACCCACACCGGCGGCAAGGGCGGCACCTGCCACGGCTTTATGGCAATAGATCCTGCGGTGTTTGGCGATGCTGAGGGTATGAAGGAGAGATTTTCGGCCTTCCTTAAGGAGCTTCGCGACGCTCCCAAGGCTGAGGGTGCCGAGAGAATTTACACCCACGGTGAAAAGGAAATTCTCGCCTCTGCCGACAGAATGAAGAACGGCATTGATGTTAATATCAACACCGTTGCCGAGATGAAGGACCTCTGCGATTATCTTGATATGGATAGCGTAAAGTATCTCGGAGAAGTCGATTTCTCAGCCGCAAAACAAAGCTCATATAAATAAGGAGTATTTTTAAATACAACATATAAATATGATTAGTAGGGGCAGGCGTCCCCGACTGCCCGTTTAACCTTGCGGACAGTCCAGGATAAGTGAAGCTCCAAATCTTTGATTTGGCAAGCTGAACTTATGCAGTAGCGAAGCGGAGCAGGCCTGTCCCTACATTTTTTAATAAGCCCTCAAAATTTTTATCGTACATATATGTGCGAATTTCAACACTTTAGAAAAATATGCTGTATAATTAGCCTTAATAGACAAGTTTTATGAACGATAAACTTAAAATTAAGGAGAAATAAAAATGAAAATTAATAATGATGACGAACCGAGTGCTTTTTTGTGATAATATTAAAAATCTAAGGAAAAGGGAAGGACTATCTAAAAAATGGCTAATTATTTCGGCAGGTATTACTTTTCTCAAAGTATGTAACTCGCTATGACACTTTCAGAACTTGAAAGTGTCATTTTTTGATTTAAATAGCAAAACGGTGACAACTTCTTTACGAAGTGTCTCCCTTTTCATGCCTTTTTTTGTACCGCTTGTTACTTAGCGAAACTTTTTGTTATAAAATTATGGCAAAAAAAAGAAGATTTTTAAAATTGGTGTTAAATTTTTCTCAAATTTATTGCTTTTTGTTTTTTCTTGGGGTATAATATAAAAGGAAAAATTTTGATTAAGGAGAATTAGTATGACATCGAAAACTTCCAATGTAACCGTTAATAAATGGCTCGAAGAGATGAAAGCTCTTCTTTGTCCTGACAATGTTGTTTGGATCGACGGCAGTGACGAGCAGAGAGAGGCTCTCCGTGAGGAAGCTGTTAAGCTCGGCGAGCTTACAAAGCTTAACCAGGAAAAGCTCCCCGGTTGCTACCTGCACCGCACCAATCCTAACGATGTTGCTCGTGTTGAGGACAGAACCTTTATCTGCACCAAGGATAAGGAAACTGCAGGCCCCACAAACAACTGGTGTGATCCTGCCGAGATGTACGAGAAGCTCTATAGCATCGCAAAGGATAGCTACAAGGGCCGCACAATGTATATCATTCCTTATTCAATGGGCCCCATCGGCTCGCCTCTTGCAAAAGTAGGTATCGAGGTTACCGATTCGGTTTACGTTGTTCTTAATATGCTTATTATGACCCGCGTTAGCCTCAAGGTTCTTGAGGTTCTCGGCGACAGTAACGACTGGGTTCGCGGTCTGCACTCCCGTTGCGACGTTGATCCAGAAAAGCGTTACATCTGCCACTTCCCCGAGGATAACACCATTATCTCTGTTAACTCCGGCTACGGCGGAAACGTTCTTCTCGGTAAAAAGTGCTTTGCGCTCAGAATAGCTTCATTCCAGGGCTGGAAAGAGGGCTGGATGGCTGAGCATATGCTCATCTTAGGTCTTCAGAATCCCAAGGGCGAGGTTAAGTACGTTGCGGCTGCTTTCCCCTCTGCTTGCGGAAAGACCAACCTTGCTATGCTCATTCCTCCCGAGTATCTCAGAGAGAAGGGCTACAAGATCTGGACTGTTGGTGACGACATTTCCTGGATGAAGATAGGCCCCGACGGCAGACTTTACGCCATCAACCCCGAGAACGGCTTCTTCGGCGTTGCTCCCGGAACCAACGAGCACTCCAACTTCAACGCTCTCGAGAGCACCAAGAAGGACACCATCTTCACAAACGTTGCTCTTGACCTTAACGATAACACTGTTTGGTGGGAAGGACTTAACAAGAACCTCCCCGAGAACGCTCTTGATTGGAAGGGCAATCCTTGGGATCCCGCTAAATTTAACAAGGCTGACAAGACTACCTGCGCAGCTCACCCCAACTCAAGATTTACCGCTCCCGCTGCAAACTGCCCCTGCATTTCAGAGGAGTTTGACAAGGGCGCCGGCGTTCCTATTTCTGCTATTATCTTCGGCGGCCGCCGTGCAAAGTGCGCTCCGCTGGTTTATCAGTCAAAGGATTGGGTCAACGGTGTATTCGTAGGCTCGGCTATGGCTTCTGAAACAACTGCCGCAGCTGCAGGTGCAGTTGGCGTTGTTCGCCGCGATCCTATGGCTATGCTTCCCTTCTGCGGCTACCATATGGGCGACTATTTCCAGCACTGGCTCGAAATGGGCGAGAAGCTTGGCGACAAGGCTCCCAAGATCTTCAACGTCAACTGGTTCCGTACCGATGACGAGGGTAACTTCGTATGGCCCGGATTTGGCGACAATATGCGTGTTCTCAACTGGATCATTGATCGTTGCGAGGGCAAGGCAGACGCTACCGAGACCGCTATCGGCTTCGTTCCCAAGCCCGAGGACATCGACCTTACCGATCTTGATATGGATATGGACACCTTAAAGTCCATACTCGAGGTTAACAAGGACGTTTGGACCAAGGAAGCTGAGGAGATCGAGGAGCACTACAAGAAGTTTGGCGACAGACTTCCCGCAGAGCTTCGCGAGCAGCTTGATACCCTCAAAGCAAACCTTGCAAAAATGTAATTGTCATAGTTAATATGATAGCAAAAACACCATCGGCAAAACCGATGGTGTTTTTAGTTCAGATAACGTAATAAATTAAACTTTGTAGGGACCGGCGTCC
>CAZDSQ010000030.1:0-21222 GCA_964508295.1 uncultured Oscillospiraceae bacterium
ATTCTTACCAAAATCTATATGATGGCAGAGGACTATCCGCTTTAATGTCGTGACACTTGGTCAAGCATTAACCCCCACGCTTGCGCGCGGAAACTCAAATGCCCTTATATCTTAACATATTGCATAAAAAAAATCAAGTGTTTTTGTAAATATTTTTATTTTGTTTTAAGCGGAATAAAGCTTCCAACGTCAGTAAGCTCCCCGCCGCCCAAACTGACGAGAGAAACCGAATGATTTTCAAGAAAGCTCTTTATATTTATGTAGTCGCTGTGCCGTGTTACGTCGCCGAAAAAGGCGAGGGTGTTTTTGTCTATCATGGAGCCACAGCCGCCTATAAAGCCGTCATAGGTGTTTCCAAGTTTTATCTGACCTTTTGAAATCTCAAGAAGGTCTACTCTGCCCTTTAACGCTTTTGCTACAGATGCATCTGAGGTTATGACCGCGCTTTCTGACACAATACAGGTCGAGCACCTAGCGTAACCTTGGCGGCAGGAAACAATTTCAATGCCGTTTTTCTCAGCAAAAAGGCGCAGATTTTGGTCGAGCGCCTTTTCATTGCACAAGAGGATATTTCCTATGCGGCAGGCGTTGAGAGCGGCAGATCTAGGGTATTTGCTCTGTTTTTTCTCTGCCGTGTAAAGCACCTCAAACTCTCTTTTTACAAATTCTTTGCAAAGATACTCGTCCTCGCGGTAAAGCAGCACCTTTTTGCCGCCCAGATGGTGAATGTGCATATCGGGGTGGTTGCTCTCGCAGCTCTCAAAGGTACTATCACTTTTTACTGTTATCACCTCTGCCCCAAGCGCTTTAAGAGAGGCTGAGAGCACATCAAACCCCTCTGCTACTGCAAACAGATTTACTTTATTCTGAGGCAGGTTAGGGATCATAATATCCATAATTTTCTCCTTATTTTTGTCTGAGTGCGTCTACGGGGTCAAGCCTTGCAGCGCTCTGTGCAGGATATATACCAAAAACAAGACCGAAAAGCGCCGTCACGACAGCGCAAATTCCAATCATACCCGCATCAAAGGTTAGCGGCAGATTTAGTGCGGCACAGCCTATAAAAGAGGCGAGCAGCCCTGTCAGAATACCAAGAGCACAGCCCAGCAAGGTTATTATAACAGATTCGAACAAAAACTCAAACATTATATCTGAAAAAGATGCACCGATTGCCTTTTTTATGCCTATTTCGTGCCTTCTCTCGCCTACCGAATAAAGCATGACCGTCATAACAGACATTCCCGAAACCACAAGCGAAATGGCGGCAATTCCCGAGAGAATTATTGTTACGATATTAAATATCTTCTCTATGGTCTGGGTATGGCTGAACATATTTTTCACCTTATATCCGTCATCTATTGCGCCGCTTTCAGCAAGGCTCACCTTAATCTGAGCCTCGGCAGAGGAAAAGTCAACAGTATCCTTTACATTAACCGCGATATTGCTGAAAAAATACTCACCGCCAACACTTTCAAAAATGCTGTACGGAACATAGACGAAGCAAGGGATATACTCCGACACCACCGACTTGATAAGACTGTTTTCGCCATCTATAACGCCGATTACAGTAAAAACCTCGGTGTTTTCAGAAATATTAAGGCTTATTTGTTTACCAACTATATTTTCCCTGCCGTAATTTTGCTTTGCAAATGAGGTATCCACAAGGCAAACTTTGTTTTGAGATGCCACATCGCCCTTTGTTATCTCCCTGCCGTAAACTATCGGCAGGTTCATTATTTCGTCGGTAGCATCATCGCTGCCCCAGAGTAAGCACTTTTCGCTTTTATTTACACATTCTATCTGGCTATAGCCGTAAACTATCGGGGTCGCCGCCGAAACACAGCTGCACTCCCTCACAGTTTCAAGCTCGTTTGTTGTAAGCAGACTTATCCCCTCTTTTGAGGAAACCATAATTCCGCCCAGTCCCAGACCCGACATTTCAGAAAGCACGGCGTTTTTGCCGACTGCGCCTATACTCGACACAAGCACCACAAGCATTACACCCACGGCAACGCTGATAACGGGAAACAAGAGGTTTGATTTTCTTCTTTTAAAGCCTTTTAAGACCGAAAAAATCAAATTCATTTTAGTCCTCCTGCTTTTCTACAAAAACAGAAACCGAACTACCGCTTATCTCAAGCGGCGAGGTTATAACAACATCGCCTGCATCTACTCCGCCGAGGACCTCATAGCCGTCTGCAAGCTCGCCGCCCGTTTTTACATTTGTTCTTATAGCCTTTCCGTTACTGTAAAGGTAAACATATTCGCCGACATCGTCCTGCATTACGGCAGAATACGGTAGTACAGTTACATTTCGCGCATCGTCTGTAAAAAGCTTTACCTTAGCGGTAAAGCCCGATTTCAAGGCATCGTCGGGGTTTTCGATTTCGAGAACTACATCCACCACAACTATTTTACTACTGCCTACCGTTACCTTTTTTGCTGTTTTTCCAATAGAGGAAACATAGGCGGTATAGCTTTTATTTTCAAAGCCGTCACCCGTTATTTCCGCCTTCTGCCCCTCTTTTACAGAGCTTATCTTGGACTCGCTGACCAAAACAGTTACAAGCATTGCATCGGTTTTTACCGCTCCGGTGCTTGCCTCCACATAATCGGTTTCGGAAATGCTACCGCTTAAGATAAGATACGGCGCATACTCCTGCGTTTTTACTCTGCTTACAGTTACACCCACATCGTTATCGCGGAAAATATTAACGGCGGCAGTAACTGCCGCCGCAAAAATCAAAAGTACAAGAAAAAATCTTGAAAATCTCATTTGCTACGCCTCTTTTTAAGTTACTAAAAATATTGTTATTAAAAAGAAGCAAATTATGAATAAAAAACCTATATATTTTATAAAATTATATAAGGAATGTATAAATAAAAAAGGTTTACAAAAAATAACTTCGGTGGTGTTTTTAATGAATTTAATAGCTTGCAACTACAACTGCAAATACCAGCAGGATGGGTATTGTTGCCTTAATGACACAACATGCGCTAAGCACTGCGGAAACAGCGAATGCATTTATTTTGACCCGCCCGAAGAGGAACTGGGCATCTTTAATTCTTCAGATGACTCAGAGCTTCTTTAATATTTGAAACACCGATTATCTCAACGCCCTCAATGCTCCTTGTGAGCTTGACGGCGTTTTGTTTTGGTATGATACATTTTGTAAATCCAAGGCGAACCGCCTCGCAAATTCTCTCCTCGGCGTTCATAACCGAGCGAATTTCTCCCGCAAGACCTATCTCACCGAAAACAAGCGCCTTTTCGTCTACGGGTCTGTCCACCAAGCTTGAAACAAGCGCCGCCGCAACGGCAAGGTCTGCCGCAGGCTCATCAAGTCGCAGGCCGCCTACAACGTTAAGATAGGCATCGAGGTTGCCGAAAAAGTACCCGACTCTTTTTTCCAGAACAGCTATAAGCATTGCCATTTTACTGTAATCAAAGCCTGTTGATACCCTTCTGGGAGCGGAAAGCCCGCTTTTTGAAACCAGCGCCTGCACCTCGGCAAGAATAGGGCGTGTACCCTCCATAACACAGACAACGCAGGAGCCCGAAACGCCTACGGGGCGCTCGGAAAGAAGCATCTGCGAGGGGTTAGGAACCTCAACAAGTCCCTGCGACTGCATTTCAAAAACGCCTATCTCGTTAGTTGAGCCGAAGCGGTTTTTTGTAGCTCTTAAGATACGGTAGGACATATTTCGGTCGCCCTCAAAATAGAGAACGGTATCAACGATATGCTCAAGCACCTTGGGACCTGCGATAGCACCATCTTTATTTACGTGTCCCACGATAAAAATGGGAATTTCGGCAGTTTTCGCCGTTTTCATAAAGGCGTTTGTGCACTCGCGCACCTGAGTTATACTTCCTGTAGATGAGCTGACCGAGCTTAAACTCATTGTCTGAATAGAGTCTATCATAACAACATCGGGGGCAAATTTTGCTATTGTATTTATAATGGTTTCAACATTGGTCTGGGAAACGAGGTAGAGGTTTTCGCTCTCTACTCCAAGGCGGTTTGCCCGAAGTTTTATCTGCCTTGCTGATTCCTCACCCGACACATACAAAACCTTAAGTCCATCACAAAGATAGCGGCATATCTGCAAAAGCAGGGTGGACTTGCCTATACCGGGGTCACCGCTTAAGAGCACCAGCGAGCCTTTTACAAGACCGCCGCCGAGAACTCTGTCAAGCTCCCCTACCCCTGTATAGTATCTTTCCTCACAATCTGTTCCTATCTCGTTTATATTCTGAGGCTCGGTATATTCATGAGAACTTTCCGCAAACGGCACGCTACCGCCCTTAGAGCCACCCTCAACGATTATCTCTTCCTCAAGGGTGTTCCAGCGGTTGCAAAAGGGGCATTTTCCGCTCCATTTTGCAGTCTGAGCGCCACATTCACTGCAGACATATACAGTTTTAAACTTCTGCTGAGCCATTTTGATAAGTCCTTTCAATTACATTATTTGCATAAAACTCTGCTACGCTTTGCGCTATGGTAAACGCGATCTGATTTTGATATTCCTCGTTTATAAGCAGCTTTGCCTCGTTATAATTTGAGAGAAAGCCACACTCGACAAGCACGCTTGGCACAGGAGCATTTTTAAATAGAAAAAGGTCGCTCGGGGCGGGCTTTGCCTCCCTTGTGTTTTGGGGATTTAAATTTGCTTTGAAATTTTCCTGCAGGACGAGGGCTAAGGCGCGGCTATCGTCAGAATTTTTACTGCCGTAAAACATCTGCGCCCCAAAATACTGCGACTGAGAAAAATTATTCTGATGAATACTGACAAAAACTGAGTCGGGCGCGCCTTTAATTATATCAAGCCGCTTATACATATCCTCTTTTTTGTTTGAGGAAAGCGCCTCGTCGCTCTGCCTTGTCATAACAACATCAAATCCGAAAAGCTTTAAAAATACCTCGGTTTTTTGGGCAACGGAAAGGTTTATGTCCTTTTCCAGCGTGCCATAAACCGAAACGGCACCGCCGTCAAACCCGCCGTGTCCTGCATCTAAAACAACCGTTGGGCGAATAGCGGTTTGCCTTGCCGATGCGGCGAGGTTGGCGGGTTCGTAAACCTCAAACAAAGCCGCCAGCAGAGAAACAACAAGTGTCAAAACCAAAATCGGCACAAAGATTTTTTTAGCAAATCTGAAACAAGCAAATTTCACGCCCACGCCCCCAAAAAATCAGTTATATAAAATTATGATTTTTAAGGCACGGTTATTCGTGAGTTTATTTTTTCTTGTTTACGAGAATTATTCTTTCACCGAGGGAGATATTCTTTCTGCCGAGGTTATACGGAATGTAGGAAATAAGCGGGATAATGGTCGGCACAAAGGTGGCACAGATTGCCTGAGCGGGAGTTGCGATAGACTGAGCAAAGGTTGGGCCTACACCTGCTGTTGATGATGTCGCAACCGGGAACAAAAGCTGATAAAGGCCCCAGAACTGTGCCGAAAGCACCCTCATAAGACCTGTAATATCAGGAATGACATTGAAGGTCATAAGCATCATTGCGATTGCCATAAGGTAATAAGGAATTGCAGCAACAAGCCCGATGAGCATACCGCGATGCTTAGAATAATCTTTAAGTCCTAAGTTTATCTGTAGACGGTCATTATGTCCGCACTCCCAGAGGGTTCCGTAGATAAAGATAAACTCAACTACAATACCAACAAACTGTATGAGCAGGCTGACGCCTACAGCATCCCCGTTAAACCACTGTGGCGGAACAACCGCGGCAATAAGGCAGTTAAACATAAAGGATATGATGGTTGCAAAAACAGACATCAAAATTACCTTTAGTGAAACTATCCAAAAATTTGATTCTTTAGTCATAAAAAACACCTTTCTTTTAAAAGAATGTTAACTGATTTGATTTGGGTATAGAGCCGAAAGCACCCATATTCTCCAAGGTTTCGATTATTCCCTTTGATATCTTGGTCTTTTGGGCAAAGTCCTCAATAGAGAAAAATTCAACACCTTGAACTGCGTTATAAATTGCATCGGCAGCCGTTTCGCCAACGCCGTCGATACAGTTAAAGGGCAATCTTATAGCTCCGTCCTCTACCCTATAAATCGTCGCGTGAGATTTTTTAACATCGACGGGAAGGAATTTAACCCCTCGGCAAAGTGCCTCGTTTATAACAAGTAGCAGGTCGAGGGTGTCCATATCCTTTTTCTCGGCGGTTTTCTCGCGGACCATTTCTTTAAGCTCTAAAATTCTTGCTCTTGCCTTATTTTTACCGCCTATTGTTGCATCAACATCAATATCAGCGCCGCGAACGGTCAAATAAGAGGCATAATACTCGGTAGGTGTATAAAGCTTGTACCAGCCGAGGCGAACTGCCGCAATGATATAAGCGGCGGCGTGCGCCTTAGGGAACATATACTTAATTTTAAGGCAGGAATCAATATACCACTCGGGCACGTTATTTTCCCGCATCACCTGCTTATGCTCGTCGGTTAAGAGCTTGGGGGCTTTTCCCTTTCGGACTATCTCCATAATCTTGAACGCCATATCGTTAGGAACGCCCTTTTGGATAAGATAGGTCATAATGGAATCTCGCGTTCCGATAACCTCTGAAATGGTGCAGGTTCCGTTTTTGATAAGGTCCTGCGCATTATTAAGCCAAACATCCGTTCCGTGCGACAATCCCGAAATTTGCAGAAGGTCAGAGAAGGTTTTTGGCTGAGCCTCAACAAGCATCTGCTTTACAAAGTTTGTTCCCATTTCGGGAAGGCTGAGGCTGCCCGTTTCAAAGAATATCTCGTCTGAAGTAACTCCGAGCGCCTGCGGGCTTGTAAAAAGAGTCATAACATTCTTATCGCAGGTGTCAACGCTGGTTACTGGGATACCCGTTAAGTCCTCAACATATTTATAGTGGGTTGGAACAACGTGGCCAAGGCAGTCAAGCTTCAGAATGGTATCGTGAAGCGAATGGAAGTCGAAATGAGTTGTAACGACCTCAGAGTCGGTCTTATTTGCGGGGTGCTGAACGGGTGTAAAATCATAAACCTCGTATCCGTTAGGGATAACGACCATTCCTCCGGGGTGCTGACCCGTTGTTTTCTTGACACCTGTACAGCCTGCGGTAAGGCGCTGAATTTCAGCAGGAGAATAGCTTAAATTATGCTCCTCCTGATACTTTTTAACATAGCCAAAGGCTATCTTATCCTTAATAGCCGAGATAGTTCCCGCCTTGAAAACGTTTTCTCTGCCGAAAAGCTCTTCAGTATATCTATGAGCGCGCGACTGATATTCGCTGGCAAAGTTAAGGTCTATATCAGGGGACTTGTCCCCCTTAAATCCGAGGAAGGTCTCAAACGGGATATTGTGTCCGTCGCGGTTTAAAGGTGTGTTACATTCGGGGCAGTTCTTGGGCGGCAGGTCAAAACCTGAGCCGACCTCGCCATTTTCAAACGGCTCAAAGTGCTTACACTTGGGACAGACATAATGCGGAACCAATGGGTTAACCTCAGAAATTCCAGCCATAGTTGCAACAAACGACGAACCTACAGAGCCTCGGGAGCCTACCTGATATCCGTCCTCAACCGATTTCCAAACGAGCTTTTGGGCGATGATATAAAGAACGGCAAATCCGTTCTTTATAATCGAGTCAAGCTCCCTGTCAAGCCTTGCGCGCACTAACTCGGGCAGAGGGTCGCCGTAAATTTCCTTAGCCTTCTCGTTGGTTATTCTTATAAGGTCCTCCTCAGAGCCTTCGATTGACGGCGGATATGTACCCTTAGGGATAGGTCTTATCTCCTTTTCAATCATATCGGCCACAAGGTTTGTGTTTGTGACGACAATCTCATACGCCTTTTTACTGCCGAGGTATTCAAATTCCTCGAGCATTTCATCTGTCGTTCTGAAATAGAGTGGCGCTTGCTCCTCTACCTCGCTCTTGCTCTCAGCAGGCTGGACTATTTTTCTGAACATTGCCTGCTCGGGAGATTTAAAGTGAACGTCTCCCGTTGCAACAACAGGGATACCAAGCTCCTCGCCTATCTTCACAACTGTTTTGTTAAATTCCTTGACGATCTCCTCGCTCTCGACCTTATTATCGCGAACAAGGAAGGCATTATTTCCAAGAGGCTGAACCTCGAGATAATCATAAAACTTCGCTATCTCGCAAAGCTCGTTATAGGGTTTGCCGTTAAGGACGGCCTCGTAAAGCTCGCCGTCAACACAAGCGCTTCCCAAAACAAGCCCCTCGCGGTGTTTTATAAGCTCGCTTCTCGGGATAAGCGGGCGGCGATAGAAAAACTCAAGGTGAGCCATAGAAACGAGCTTGTATAGATTTTTAAGACCCGTCTGATTTTTTACAAGTATTGCAATATGGTTCGGGTGCAACCTCTTGGGGTCTGCGGTGTTGAATTTTTCGTTGATCTCCTTGGTGGTTGAAACGCCGAAATCCTTTTTAAGCTTATTTACAACCGCTCTGAAAATGTCTGCAAGCATCTGAGCATCATCGCAGGCGCGGTGATGGTGGAATGCCGGAAGTTTCAAAAACTTTGCAACATTGTCAAGGGTTACCCTTTTAAGCTCGGGGTAAAGCGTTCTTATAATGGGAACGGTGTCAATAGAGGTAAAGTCATAGTCCATACCGCTTCTCGCGGCTGTTGCCTTTAAAAAGCCCGTATCAAACGGGGCGTTGTGGGCAACTAAAATCTTACAATCTCCGCAGAAATTATAGAACATTTCGAGCGCTTTTTTCTCGCTCGGAGCGTCCTTTACCATTTCGTCGGTTATGCTTGTAAGCTCAGTAATATGGGGCGGAATGGGTCTTTCGGGGTTTACAAAGGTGTTGAAAACCTCAACAACATCGCCGTTTTTCACTTTTACGGCGCCTATTTCGGTTATTCTTTCAAAGTTTGCATTCAAGCCCGTTGTTTCAAGGTCAAAAACTATCATATAATCGTCAAGGTCTACGTCGTGAGAGCCGACAACGCTCTTAACAGAGTCGTCAACATAGTAGCCCTCCATACCGTAGATGACCTTAAAGTCGGGGTCTTTCTGCCATATATCCTCAACGGTATTCATAGCGTCGGGGTATGCCTGAACAACGCCGTGGTCGGTTATTGCCACAGCTCTATGTCCCCACTCGTGAGCCTGCTTGATAAGCGATTTGGGCGAGGAAACGCCGTCCTGCTCGGAAAGGCTTGTGTGCAGGTGCAGTTCTACCCTTTTCTCCTTGGCATCGTCGCGCCTATTTAACCTTTCAGCCTTTTGGATCTTGGTTGGTTTTAAAACAAATTCCTTGGTATAATCGTCAAACTGATACCTGCCCTGAACAATTATTGTATCTCCCTCGCGAATGGAAGGTATAGCGCTCTCGCTATCCTTTTTTACAAAGGCTTTTATGGTTGCAGAATCGGTTCCGTCGCTTATGTAAAAGGTGTAAATGGTGGTTTCGCCGTTTCTTACATCTTTGCTGTCAGTAAAGAAAACATCTCCCCAGACGGTTGTTACAGTGGTCTGAGGGCCTAGGTTTGCAATAGGCTCGGGGGTGTTTTTTATAGCGGTTTTGCCGAGTATCATCTCTGGCTTTTCTGCCGAGTAAGGCAGGTTGTAATTACCCTTATATTTAGGCTTGGGGGCAGGCGGTGCGGGTGGCGGGTTGCGGTAAACTATTTGCTCAACATATTCCTCTTTAGGCAGAGGTATCTCTTCCGTGTTTTCCTCAAAAACAACAGAGATGTGTCTAGAAAACCACTCGTCGATTATTTTAGAGATCTCACCGTCGCAGTAATTTTTTTCCAAGATATCCTTACCACCGTGAGAAAGGGTTAATATAAGTTTATCTCCGTTTACATCGGCGGAAACGCCGTTAAAAAAGCCGTTAACGGTTTTTCCGCGCAGTTTAAGCTCGTCCAAAACGTACGGGACAGCGCTGCTACTAAATAATTCAGGGGCAAAATGCGGCGCAAAGCGAACACGCTTTACAAGCACCTTGGAAAGAGCATGCTCGGCCTCCAAAATGTCAGAAAGGCGCGGCAAAGTGCCAAAAGCAATTTCAACCCTGACGAGTTTTTCATCTTCGCCAAGGCTAATGCGCTGTATTTCACAGTTTGAAAACATATCTATAAGCTCGTTTGACAGATAATTTTCAAACATTTCCCTGAAATTCGGTTTCATATCATTTATCCTATTCTTTTACATTTTCTCAATTTCTGAAAGCAATCTATCTACAATTTCGTTTTCGGAAATTTTGCAAATGATTTCTCCCTTTTTAAACAAAACGGCGCATTTATCGCCGCCTGCGATGCCGATATCGGCATCTGACGCTTCGCCGGGGCCGTTTACAACGCAGCCCATAACCGCAACTTTTATATCCTTTTTAACATTCTTAAGGGCGGCTTCAACCTCGGCGGCAATCCTGATTAGGTCAATTTTAGTTCTGCCGCAGGTTGGGCAGGAAACAAGCTGAACGCCCTTTTCTAAACCTATTGCCCTTAAAATATCACGGCCTGCATCGACCTCTTTTTCGGGCGCGTCGGTAAGGGAAACCCTTATGGTGTCGCCTATTCCGTCACAAAGCAGAGAGCCGATGCCGATGGCAGATTTAACTAACCCCATATGTGCACTTCCCGCCTCGGTTATGCCGAGGTGAAGCGGATAGTTACACTGGCTTGACACCATTCTATAGGCGTCAATGGTTTTGCGGACATCTGAGGATTTTATAGAAATAACAATATCGTCAAAATCAAATTCTTCGAGCATTTTTGCCTGCGAAAGCGCGCTCTCGCAAAGAGCGGCGGCAGTAACTGCGCCGTGCTTTTTCAAAATTTCCTTATCGAGAGAGCCCGAATTTACCCCAATTCTTATGGGGATATTCTTTTGCTTGCAGGCATTAGCCACCGCCTTTACCCTATCGCTACTGCCTATATTTCCGGGGTTTATTCTTATCTTATCAACACCCGCCTCGGCACACTCAAGGGCAATTTTATAATCAAAATGAATATCGGCAACGAGCGGAATGTTGGTTTGGCTCTTAATAGCATCAACAAGGCGCACAGCCTCTAAATCCGGCACAGACACGCGGATTATATCGCAGCCTGCCGCCTCCAGCCTTTTAGCCTGCTCTATATTACCCTCAACATCGGTGCTTATCACGTTGAGCATAGACTGAACAAGAATTTTATTTCCCGCTCCGATTCTTTTATTTCCGATCTTAATTTCTTTTGTGTTAATCATAAATTAGTCCTTTAAAACAAAGTAATTACATCTTTAACCGAGACAAAAAACATAAGGGCAAAAAGCAAGATCATACTTATTGAAACAAGCGCAGTTTCAACCTTTTCGTTAAGCGGTTTTCGCATTATTCCCTCAACGGCCAAAAGAACTATTCTGCCGCCGTCGAGCGCAGGAATGGGAAGCAAATTCATAACACCGAGGTTTACCGAAATCAGCGCCATTAAGTACAGGAGATTTGTCACGCCGTACTTACTTGCCTCTCCCACAACCTGACCGACCTTTATAACTCCGCCGAGCGAATCTATACCCACTCTGCCCGTTATAAGATCCACAAGACCGAGAACAGTTGTTCTTACATAAGAAACCGCCTCAAAAAATCCATGCTTTATAACGCCGAAAAAGGTTTTTTCCTCGGGTTCAACATAAAAGCAGTATCTATCCTCCTGAGTTTCGTCCTCGTAGGTTACCCTCACAAAAGGCTTTACATCGGGCAGGGTCACCTTTTCGCCGTCGCGAATTACAACAAACTCAGCTTCAAGCTCGATAAGCTCGGTTTTACCCGTCGGGTCGCTCCTTGAAACGCCGAAGGAAATATCCTCGCCACTGAATATTCTATAGCCTGCAATGGAAACGATCTTATCGCCTGCTTTAAGCTCTGTTTCCTCTGAAACGACTCCTGCAACGGTTGTGCTGACAAGGTACTGCGGATTTTCCACCGCGACAAGCGAAATCGCAATAGCAAGACCCAGCACAAAGTTCATAAAAACGCCTGCGGCGCTGATTATGATTCTTTTCCAAACCTTTTGCTTGCGGAAGGCTCGCGGGTCCTCACTATCCTCAGTCTCGCCTTCCATACTGACATATCCGCCTATTGGCAGAAGGCGGAGAGAATAGGTTGTTTCCCCTTTTCCAAAGCCAAAAAGCTTAGGACCCATTCCGAGAGCGAATTCATTGACCTTTACCTTAAACATTTTAGCGGTTATAAAATGTCCGAATTCGTGAATAAAAATCAAAATCCCAAACATTACAACCGTCAAAATAATGGTTACAACTGTGTTCATCAAAAGCGCCTTTCTAAAGAAAAATTACACCCTCAAAGCTATCTCTTTTACATATTCCCGAATTTCTTTATCGGTATTCAAAACATCATTTAATGTATATTCGCCGCTATAGTCCTTATACGACAGCGCCGACTCTACAATTTCACCAATCTGCGAAAATTTGATTTTATCCTCAAGGAACAGAGCCACCGCCTGCTCGTTTGCGCAGTTTACGGCGCAGGGATAAAGTCCGCCTAAGCCCGCCGCCTTTTTGCAGGCCGAGAGCGCCTTAAAGGTTTCGTAATCGGGCTTGTAAAAGCTCAAGGTCGCATAGTCTGTTAAACTCAGTCTGCCCGAGGATGACGGCTTTCTGTCGGGATAGGTTATGGCGTACTGAATGGGGATATGCATATCGGGAGTTCCAAGCTGAGCCAAGACTGCATTATCCTCAAGCTCGATAAGAGAATGGATGACCGACTCTCTATGAACGACTATCTCTATATCATCGGGAGATTTATTAAAAAGCCAGACCGCCTCAATAAGCTCTGCGCCCTTATTCATAAGGGTTGCCGAGTCTATTGTTATTTTGGCACCCATATCCCAGTTAGGATGCTTAAGCGCCTGAGCTTTGGTTACGTTTTTAAGCATTTCGGGGGTGTAGTTAAAGAAGGGACCACCCGAGCAGGTTAGAATAATTTTCTTAACCTCGCTCTCTTTACAGCCCTGCATACACTGAAAAATAGCAGAATGCTCGCTATCGACGGGGAGAAGCTTAACTCCCTTTTCTTTTACCGCCTTCATAACAAGTGCGCCGCCCGTTACAAGCGATTCCTTGTTGGCAAGGGCAACATCTTTACAGGCATCTATCGCGGTTAGGGTTGGTAGAAGTCCTGCTATTCCGACTATACTGTTTACAACGAGGTTGCATTCATCGAGGGATGCGGCTCTTTGTATGCCTTCTTCGCCGCAGTCTACCGCTATATCGGTATCTGCAAGAGCGGTTTTAAGCTCTGCATAGAGGGATTTATCCCCCACGCAAACAAGCGAGGGGTTAAACTCTCTTGCCTGCTCTTCTAAGAGCTTTATATTTCTGTTAGCAGTAATGGCAGAAACCTTTACATTATGCTTTCTTGCAACATCAAGAGTCTGCGTTCCAATAGAGCCGGTAGAACCCAAAACCGATATATTTTGCATAGATGATCCCCCGTTTTAACTGTTAAGCCACCAACTGTTATATACAATCGGTGGCCGCAAATCTAAATTCTAACTAATTACCGTAACGTACCGTACAACGAAATAAACTGCAACGGATGTAAAGAGAATACTATCAAACCTATCCATAATGCCGCCGTGGCCGGGGATGAGCTTTCCGTAGTCCTTAATTCCAATCTGCCTTTTTATAACAGATGCAACAAGATCTCCTGCCATACCCGCAAATGCGACTGCAACTGCAAGAATGGCTATGTTAAGATACGAAACGGTAAGTACTGTACCTAACTGCGCATAGATTTTTGTATAAACAAATGCCAAGAGGCACAAAAGACCTATGTTCCAGACAACTCCGCCAACTGCACCCTCAATGGTCTTTTTAGGGCTGATTACGGGGCTTAGCTTATGTTTTCCCAAAAGCATACCCGTAAAGTATGCTCCCGTGTCAGCAAACCAGGCACCGCCAAAGGCAACCAAGATATAAAACAGGCCGACCTTCTCACTCATATCCCTTAAAACTATAAGGCAGTTAAAGGCAAGAGATACTCCTAATGTTGCTACAACGAGAAAACTAATCTTTTCAAAGCCCACTTTGGAGTGGTAGCGCAGGAGCAGTACAACAACCAAAATCAAAAATGCCGCTATCACAAAGGGCAGAGCATCAAGTTTTTGTGCATAAGGCGTAAGCGCAGCGGCGGCAACACCAACATAAAGAAAAATCTTATGCTCTCTGAAGCCTACAGCGGTGAGCAGCTCAAAAACTGCTACAGCCGACAAGACCGAGAGTGCCGCTTCAAACAAAAGGGTTTGATAAAAGCACAAAACTACCGCAAGAACCGCAACACAAAGTGTTCCCGAAATAATTCGTTGTTTCATAAATTTATCCTCCAATCGAGGTTTTAAGCATTACCAAATCTGCGGTTTCTGCCTGCATACTCAGAAAGCGCGGCTTCGATATGCTTTGCGTTAAAATCGGGCCACAAAACATCACAAAAATAAAGCTCGCTATATGCAGACTGCCAGGTCAGAAAATTGGAAAGCCTATATTCCCCGCCAGTTCTTATAATAAGGTCGGGTGCGGGCTGATGAGCAGTATAAAGATGCTTCTCAAGCTCCTCGCAGGTTATATCCTCGGGGCTAAGCTCGCCCGATTTAACCTTTTCGGCGCAAATTCTTGCGGCATTGGCTATCTCGGGAAGTCCGCCATAGTTTATGGCGATATTAAGGGTCATAGCGTCAAAGTTTTCAGAGGTTTTCTCGGTTTCCTCCATGAGAGCCTTAATATCCTCGTCAAGCGGGGTTCTATCCCCTATAAAGCAGACGCGGATATTATCCTTAGTATAGTTTTTAACGTCCCTAAGGTACTCTCTAAGAAGGTTCATAATACCCGAAACCTCCTGCTCGGAGCGTTTCCAGTTTTCTGTTGAAAAGGCGTAGACCGTAAGATACTTTATACCGCGGTCGCGGCAATATCTCGACACCGTTTTAAAAACGGCGGCGCCTTTACTATGCCCTGCCGAGCGAGGCAGACCTCTCATTTTTGCCCAGCGGCCGTTACCGTCCATAATAATTCCGATATGGGTAGGAAGGCACTCTGACTGCGACTTTTTACTATCTGAAATCATAAAAACTCCCTTACAGTTCGAGAATTTCCTTTTCCTTTACCTTTGCAAGCTCGTCAACAGTTTTGCAGAACTGGTCAGTAATATCCTGAACCTGCTTCTCGCAATTCTTAAGATCGTCCTCGGTGATCTCAGAATTTTTCTTCATTGCCTTAAACTTCTCAAGACCGTCACGACGGATTGAACGGATAGCAACCTTAGTATTCTCAGCAAGCTTGGAGATATCCTTTGCGATCTCGCGACGGCGCTCCTCTGTAAGAGGAGGAAATGCGAGGCGGATAATTCTACCGTCGTTTGTAGGATTGATGCCGATATCAGAAGCATAGATAGCCTTTTCGATGCTCTTTAAGGTTGAAGCGTCCCAAGGCTGAATAACCAAAACTCTTGCCTCAGAAACCGAAACAGCAGCCATCTGCTGAATGGGAGTGGGAACTCCGTAATAATCAACAGATATCTTATCCAGAACAGCGGGGTTTGCTCTGCCCGCTCTGATAGATGCAAACTCGTCCTTAAGAACATCAATGCTCTTGTTCATTTTTTCTTTAAGTGTTTTCATTTGTTCCTGCATAGTTATATTCTCCTTTAATTATTCTGTATAAACTACCGTACCGATATTTTCACCAACAACGGCGCGGTAAATATTCTCGGGGTCTTCAAGGCTGAATACCAAGATAGGCATTTTGTTGTCCTTACACATAGCGGCTGCGGTACTATCCATAACCTGCAGGCCCTTAGTAAGAACCTCTGAAAGCGAAAGGGTGTCGTATTTAACGGCATCGTCAAAGCGATGGGGATCCTTATCGTAAACGCCGTCAACCATAGTTGCCTTAAACATAATGTCGGCATTTATCTCTGCGGCACGAAGCGATGACGCAGTATCGGTTGAGAAATAGGGGCTTCCTACGCCGCAACCAAAGATAACAACTCTGCCTTTTTCAAGGTGTTTGATTGCTTTATTGCGGATATAGGGTTCAGCTATCTGGTGCATATCAATAGCGGTCTGAACTCTGACCTCTGCGCCAAGACTTTCAAGCATATCGCCTACTGCAAGAGCGTTCATAGCAGTTGCAAGCATTCCGATATGGTCTGCCCTTGTTCTGTCCATATGCTCATTTGAGCGGCCTCTCCAGAAGTTGCCGCCGCCTACAACTATTGCAACCTCAGCTCCTTCGTCAAGGCATTTCTTGATGCTTTTACAGATAACTGCAACTGTTTCATTATCGATACCCATTTTTTTGTCGCCTGCAAGCGCCTCGCCGCTAAGCTTTAAAAGAATTCTCTTATACTTCAGTGCCATAAAACATCCTCCGCTTTTTATTTTTATATGAATTTTTAATCACAGCAAGGGTCGGTTTTTTTAGGAGCGGGAGCCTCTGGCGCTTCAGAAGTTGTATCTCCTAATCCGGTTGTTTCGGAAAACAGCACGTTTGCCTTTGTCATATTAACAGCATCGGTAGGAACGATTATTTTTGATGCCTTACCATTGGACATTGAAACTAAAGCCTCATACTTTTTAAGCTCGAGAACAACAGCATCAACGCCTGCCTCTCTCAGTGCGATAAGACCGTCAGCCTCTGCTTTCTTAGAAAGGTAGATAGCCTTTGCCTCACCTTCCGCTCTGGCAATTCTTGCATCGCGCTCACCTTCAGCGGCAAGTATCATAGCCTGCTTATCGCCTTCAGCGCGGGTGATGGCAGCCGCCTTGTGACCTTCAGCCTGAAGCAGAGTTTCACGGCGGTCACGCTCAGCCTTCATCTGCTTTTCCATAGCGTTCTGTATCTCAGCAGGGGGAATGATATTCTTAAGCTCAACTCTGTTTACCTTAATTCCCCACTTGTCAGTAGCTTCGTCGAGAATTTCGGTCATTTTAGCGTTGATGGTATCTCTTGAGGTAAGAGTTCCGTCAAGCTCGAGCTCTCCTACAATGTTTCTCAAAGTAGTTGCGGCAAGATTTGCAAGCGCAGAGATAGGATTAACCGCACCGTAAGCATAAAGCTTTGCGTCATAGACCGCATAGTAGATAACTGTGTCAATCTGCATTGTAACGTTATCCTTAGTGATAACGGGCTGCGGAGGCGAGTCAAGAACCTGCTCCTTTAAGGTTACCTTTTTAGAGATCTTCTCAACAAGAGGAATCTTTACGTGGAAGCCTGCAGACCAGGTGGTTTTATACTTTCCGAGAAACTCAATAACGTATTCGTGGGCTTGTGGAACTATTTTTGCATTGGCAAAAATAAATATCAATAAAACTACAACGATCGTGATAATTAATGCTGGCATAAAACTACCCTCTTTCTAAAAATCTTATTTAGTCTATTATACAATATTCTTTGTAAAGTGTAAAGTAAAAATTGGCCGATTATAAAAAATACTGGTAAAGGGTACACTTGATCATTCCGTTGTAAAGCTTTCGCCTTTTATCCGCTTTTCTGCCGAACAGTGACTCGAAATCTTCGTGGGGTGAAATGATATAGTAATTTACCCCGCTTTTTCGCTCAAAAATCCGCCCCATATCCCTGTAAAGTGCCTCAGCACTGCGGATATCCGAAAGGCGCTCGCCGTAAGGAGGGTTGCAGATAACTATTCCTTTGTCTACATCTGTCAAGGAAAAATCCTTTACATCAATTTGCTTAAAAGAGAGTCTATTTTCGGCGTTGGCTTTTTTACTATTTTCAATACTTAAACGAACCGCCGCGCCGTCAATATCGGAGCCGAAGCCTTTAAAGCCGACAGAGCGGTCAATTTTGTCAAGCGCCTCTGCCCTTGCCTCTTTAAAAATCTCTTTATCAAATATCTTCCAGTTTTCAGCGGCAAAATATCGGCGCAGACCGGGCGCAGTTTTGGTGGCTCTCAAAAAGCTTTCGATAAGAAATGTTCCGCTGCCGCACATTGGATCGTAAACGGCGCTATCTCCCTTTACTCTGGCAATATCCAAAATACCCGCCGCAAGGGTTTCTTTAATAGGCGCGGCGTTGGAATTTCGGCGGTAGCCCCTCTTATGAAGGCCCTCGCCGCTTGTGTCAAGGTAGATGCTGACCTTATCCTTTAAGATCGAGAACTGAATCTGATGCTTTGCGGCGGTTTCGGGGAAAATGCTCATACCGTATTTACTCTCTAATCTACGAACTACCGCCTTTTTTATAATCGACTGGCAATCGGGAACGCTGTGCAGCTTAGAGTTAAGCGACCAGCCTTTTACTGGGAAAGCCTCGTCCCGACTAATAAAGTCCTCCCAATTTATTGCCTTTACGCCCTGAAAAAGCTCCTCGAACGAAAGGGCGGTAAAGGAGGAAAGCTCAATGAGAACTCTTTCGGCAGTTCTTAGGTTTATATTTGCCTTTGCAATGTCAGAAAGCGAGCCCAAAAAACTGACCTTACCGTTATCGCTCATAACGTCAGCAAAACCAAGCCTTTTCATTTCGCCCGAAAGCACGCTTTCAAGCCCGAAATGACAAGGACAAGAAATCTTTAAATTATCCATTTTTTTACCTTTCAAACCTTTAAAAAAAGCGAAGTGTTTCCACTTCGCCTTTTTGAATTTTATCTTCCGCCTCGACGGCCGCCGCTACCGCGCTTTGAATCCATATTACGCTTTAGGTCGCTCATCTTTTCGTCGCTCGACTGCTTAAATTTAGTGAGCATATCTTCAAAAGACATAGGCTGATTTGTTTTTTTCTGGAAACCGAAATCGCCCCTCGGCTCTCTGTCCTGCCTAGGTTCTCTTTTTTGAGGCTGGGGCTTTTCCTTAGGCTCATCTCCATTAAGCTTTTTCATTGAAAGGCGGATCTTTCCGTCCTCTCCGATGCTTAAGACCTTGACCTTTACGGTCTGGCCCTCTTTAACGTGGTCTGTTATCTCGGTAACATAGTTTGATGAAACCTCAGAAATATGTACCATTCCTGTTTTGCCCTCGCCGAGCTCGACGAAAACTCCGAATTTTGTGATGCCTGTTACTTTTCCTTCTAAAATTGTTCCGACTTCAAGCTGCATAGGTTAGTATAGACTCCTTAAACAAATTACCTGCCGAGATTCAGCTACCTGAGATATCTATATAGATCTGCTCATCGGGATAAGCAAAATCAAAATACTCTCTCGCAATCTGCTCGACAAACTCGTCCTGATCGCTTTTTTCAATCAGTTCCTTTTTTTCTTCATTTGAGAGCATAAGCTGCTGCTTTTGCTCCTCGAGCTTGGAAAGGGTCTTACGCTTTTCAGCAAGCTCGATCTGCAAAGAAACCAAAGAAAAGGCTACATACACCGCAACACAAACAACCGCGAGCTTTAAAAAGGTGTTAGCAAAAGAACGCTTTTTTGTGCCTTTCCTGCTCTTTTTCATAGCGGCGCACCTTCCCCCTTCCTTTATGTTTGCTTCTCGAATTATTATATAACATTTTTCTTCTCTTTGGCAATAGCTTTTTGAAAAAAATAATAAGATTTTCTTTAAAAAATCTATGAAAAATTTTCCCAATCGGCTTAAAGACAAATTTTGCCAAGGCTTTGAGCTTTTTAAAGGCAAAAAGTACCGTTTTTTTGTAGACAAGCCCAAAGAATGAGGACAGCGCAGAGTAAAGCTTTTTGATTACAAAAAAGATGAGCTTTTCGAGCGTTAAAAAATAGACCAAAAAGCTAAGCGCCGCCGCAATGAGCGGATAGACACGAAACTTCCCGTCAGTAATCTGCATATAAAAAGAAAAAACTGTTATTGTAGAAATGGCAAAAAACAGTATATCCTCTAAAAAAACCAGCACATAGCTGTTTAAGCCCACAAGGCGCATCACCTTAAAAAAATCATACAAAACGCCAAGCGCAACCCCCATTAAAGCCGCCAAACCAAAGACATAAAGCTGCTCAGATACGCTTACAGTCAAATCAAAATCCCCTATTTAAACAGTTTTGAAAAAACGGATCTATGCGGCTTTTCGTCGACATAAGCGAGCGAATAAACCCTACCGGTTATTTCCATATCGCCGCTGTCGACATTCATATTATCGACCCGAAGTCCGTTTCCGCGCACAAACAGCTTGCCAAAATCGGTATAGCAAACGACGCACTTATCGTCAAAGCTCTCGACATCGAAAACTCCCGTAAGGCTCATTTTTTCGCAGTTGTTCATTATAAGGTTATGGGGGTTTTGTTGCTTTATCTTCTGCTCTGCCAAATCTATCACTCCCGAATATTTCTAACTAAAATATATTCGGCAGAGGCACCCTTTATTCTATTATTTCATACTGCTCACAGGCAGTTTCCTTATTTGCATATTCATTTACCGAGAGCACCTTGACCTTTAAATTTCTGCTCCCGAACACAACCTCTATAACATCGCCTACCGCAACGTTATAAGAAGCCTTTACTACCCTGCCGTTCACGGTTATTCTACCGTTATCGCAGGCTTCATTTGCGACAGTTCTTCTTTTAATTATTCTGGCATTTTTTAAAAATTTATCTATTCTCATGATTTTCTCCTGAAAGTAAAAAAGCTGTTTTGGCCTGGGCCAAAACAGCTTTCAAAGGTTTCTTACTTAGAAACAGCGTCCTTAAGAGCCTTACCTGCTTTGAAAGCGGGAGCTTTAGAAGCGGGGATTGTGATGGTCTCTTTAGTTCTGGGGTTTCTGCCGGTTCTCTCGCCGCGAGCGCGAACCTCAAAGGTTCCGAAGCCAACGAGCTGTACTTTTTCGCCCTTTACGAGAGCTGCGGTAATAGCGTCAATAGTTGCTTTAAGAGCAGCGTCTGCATCCTTCTTAGTAAGACCGGCTTCTGCTGCGATTGCATTGATAAGTTCAACCTTAGTCATTTTACATTCTCCTTTATTTTATGTTATTTTGTGGGTAAATAGGGGAAATCCCCTACATTCGCTACTATATATTTTACCCTATTAAGCCGTATTTTTCAAGTATTTTTACAAATTTTTTCCCCTTTGGGAGCATATTTATGTCGTCTTTTGTTAAAGCCCTGAAAAATAGTAGGCATATTGCATAAATAATGACAGCAAAAATTATGGAAATTACCGTAGCAATTCTACCGCCGATAAACTTATCTAAAAGCATATGCGACAGGAATGCCGCCGCTCCGCAGACAACTGCGGCCGCAAAAGGCTTTAAGAAGGTTGTTTTGATATTAGGCACAAGCTCGGTCGTTTTGCAGAGAAA
>CAZDSQ010000031.1:0-21101 GCA_964508295.1 uncultured Oscillospiraceae bacterium
AAGGTGCTTGCCTAACACGATCACGGACCGTCGGGGACGCCGGTCCCTACAATATTTCAATGAAAATCAACTTAAATTGCAGGGTGTGGTGCGCCTCGCTGCGCTGTTAAAAACGAAATGTTATAAATATCATTTCCTACAGCAAAAAACCTACACTTCTACATAATGAAGGCTTTTGAGCAGTTTGATTATTTTGTCAGGTGCTCATCAAGTCGGGCGATCATTAAGGCAAGGTATTTGACGCCGTCTAAAAGGGCGTCGACCTTTAAGGCTTCGTCGCTCTGATGAGCGTCACCGTGGCCTGCGGGAAGTCCGAGAGCCTTAACGTCCCAAGGGGCGCTGTGGGAAATTGCAAAGGCGTTTTTAAGGCGGCGGGCGTAGGTTCCGCCATAGGTCTTATATGGCTGAGCGTCGGGTGCAGAGCAGACCTCGCGGCAGGAGCTTAGGATAATCTCCATAGGCTTGCCGCTCTCGTCCAAAAGGAAGCCCTCGTCGTTTTCGTTTACCTCGGCATCAAAGCCAAGCGAATCTAATGCGGCGGTGAGATTTTCGATAGTCTTTTTGGAGTTGACCTCGTTACCGTAACGAATGTCAAGGGTAAAGAACAGCTTACCGTCCTTAAGTCTAACAATGCCGTTGGCGCAGGTTATGTTACCGAAAACGCCTGTGCTGAAAATATCAAGATTTTCGCCGTAATAACCCTCGAGTGCCGTTTTAAGAGAAGTCATGATCTCTTTATCGTTTTCGCAAATGGGCATCGAGAGCAGTTTTTCTGCCGCCTTGTGCGCGGCATTTACAGAGCCCTCGGGGTGAGCGGCGTGAGATGTGAGTCCCTCAATAGAAAAAGCTTCACCATTTTTAAGCTCGATTTCAACCTTATCGAGAATAACGTTATAAGCCTTGCCGCCTTCAAATTTAGTAACGTCGCAAAGCGACTTTTTGCTTGTGGCGTTAACTCTCAAAATTCCCTTTTCGCCGACGCTTACTGGGAAATCGCTATCGGGAATAATATTTACCTCGGGCATTCTCTCGTTTTTAACAAAGCCTGCAATATCCTGCATTCCCGTTTCCTCGCTGCCGCCTACATAAACGGTGATGCGGCTTTTAAGCTCTATCCCTGCGGCTTTGAGAGCCTTTAATGCATAAAGCGAGGAGATAACACCAGCCTTATTATCGCTTATTCCTCTGCCGTAAAGAATACCGTTTTCCTCGATGGGCTCAAAAGGAGCGGTCTTGACCCAGTCGTCATTTACGGGAACAACGTCTGCGTGGCCGAAAACGCCTATTCCGTCCCCCTCGCCCTCTATAACTGCGAGAGCGTAACCGTCATCGTGTTTAACCTGCATAGGAATACCGCTGTTATTAAAAAGCTCGGCAGAAGCCACAAGAGCCCTATCCACTTCAATTCCAAACGGCAGGTTATCCTCGCCCGCTCTTGAAATCGAGGGATAGCGCACAAGCTCTTTAAGGTCATTTACGATATTATCCCTGTTTTCGTTAATATATTTTTCAACACTGCTATACCATTTTTCCATAAGGCACCTCTTATACCAAAAAAGCCTCCTTTTTAGGAGGCTTATATTTTATTTATCCTTTATCATTGTTTTAAGCTCGTCCATAAATGCGCTGATATCACCAAACTGGCGGTAGACCGAAGCAAAGCGAACGTAAGCAACCTCGTCGATAGGCTTTAAGTACTTCATAACAAGCTCGCCGATTCGATAAGAGGTAACCTCTCTCTGAAGCGAGTTAGAAAGCTCGGCCTCAATATTATCGACCATTTTAACAATCTCTTCAATAGCAACGGGGCGCTTTTCGCAGGAGCGCAGAATACCACGAGTCAGCTTATCTCTATCAAACGCCTCACGCGACTTATCCTTTTTAACGACCATAATGGGAACGGTTTCGATAACCTCATAGGTCGTAAAACGGCAGTTGCATTTAAGGCATTCTCTTCTGCGGCGGATCTTCTCATTTTCATCTGTGGGTCTTGAGTCAACAACACGGCTTTCACCGTATCCGCAAAATGGGCATTTCATAGCATTTCCTCCCGATGTCCCTTTTTTTATATTTTACCAAAAAATTACCATTATGTAAAGACTATTTTTTATTTTCAAACCTCTCAAGATAATGCATACTCTCTATAAGCTCGCTCGACTCGCCGTAGTTTGTGCGATAGACCTCAACAATAGAGTCACCCTTAAACCCTACCGAACCAAGCGCTCTGTAGACCTCACTGAAATCGAGCTTTCCTTTTCCTGCTAAAAGGCAGTCGTGAGCCTCGTCGTAATCGTTTGCGTGAAGGTGTATGAGCGCCTCGCCCATAGCCTCGGCATACTCGTGATAGTCGGTGCCGGCCCGCCTTGCCTGCTTTAAGTCAAGCACAAAGGCAACCTCGTCTTTAAGCTCTGAGCGCATCTTTTTAAGAAACTGCACGTCGCCGCTCCTGCAGTAGCAGACATTTTCCTGCGCAAGAGTTACGCCCTGCGCCTTTGCGGCGCTATAGAGGCAGTGATAGCGGTCAAAATAACGGTCGTCATGGTTTGTTCTGTCTGCTCTGTCGCCGTGCAGCACCAAAATCTTTGCGCCGAGGGCATTGCAGGCCTCAAAATAGCTTTTGTAAAGCTCGAGCCCATCAGAGAAGCGGCGCTCGTAATCCGAAAAGAGCATAAACGGCTCAAAGGCACTGCTGAAGGGATGCACCGACACAACTCGGGTACCGTTATCCTTGACGCAGGCGCAAATTTCCTTAAAAATCTCGCCCTTTATCTCGCAGGCGGAGTTAAAGAATATCTCGATATTGGAAACGCCGTTTTCGCAAAGGAATTTGACGGCGTTTTCGCTTATTTCAGGGTAAAAGCAGGCGGTTGATATTCCGACAGACACAAAATCTTCCTTTCGGGGTGGCGGTTAGTTTAAGCCGAGTGCGGCTTTAAGCTCGGCTACCTTATCAGTCTTTTCCCAGCTGACGCCGAGTTCTTCCCTGCCCATATGGCCGTAAGCGGCAAGCTTTTTATAGATGGGGCGGCGCAGACCGAGATTTTTGATGATAACAGAGGGGCGCAGGTCGAATACCTTTTTAACAGCCTCCTCGATTTTATCGTCGGCAATCTTGCCCGTACCAAAGGTGTCGACCATTACAGAAACGGGGCTTGCAACTCCGATTGCATAGGCAAGCTCTATCTCACACTTATCGGCTATACCTGCGGCAACGATATTTTTAGCAACATATCTTGCGGCATAAGCGGCAGAGCGGTCAACCTTTGTAGGATCCTTGCCAGAGAAGGCGCCGCCGCCGTGACGGGAATAGCCGCCGTATGTGTCGACGATTATCTTTCTTCCCGTAAGTCCCGTATCGCCCTGAGGGCCGCCGACAACAAATCTGCCTGTGGGGTTAACGTAAAGCTTGGTCTCATCTGACATAAGTTCTGCAGGGATAACGGGCTTTATAACATATTCTATGATGTCCTCGCGGATTTTTTGCATTGAAACATCCTCGCTATGCTGAGAGGAAACAACGATAGTATCAACAAAAACAGGCTTGTCATTCTCGTACTTTACGGTTACTTGGGTTTTTCCATCGGGTCTGAGGTAAGGCAGAGTGCCGTTTTTGCGCACCTCGGTAAGCCTCTTTGCAAGCTTGTGAGAAAGCGAAACAGGCATAGGCATAAGCTCGGCAGTTTCATTGCAGGCAAAGCCGAACATCATTCCCTGGTCGCCCGCTCCGTTCTGCTCGTCGCTCTCACCGCTCTCCTTTTTTTCAAGGCTGTTGTCAACGCCGAGCGCAATGTCGGCAGACTGCTTGTCTATACTGCTAAGAACAGCGCAGGTGTTGCAGTCAAAGCCGTAGGCGGCATTATCGTAGCCTATCTCTCTTATTGTTTCTCTTGCGATGGCGGGAATGTCAATATTTGCCGAAGTTGTAATCTCGCCCATTACCATAACCATACCCGTTGTAGCGGTGGTTTCGCAGGCAACTCTTGCGTTCTCATCCTGCTCCAAGATAGCATCTAAAACGGCATCGGAGATCTGGTCACAAATTTTATCGGGATGACCCTCCGTTACAGACTCGGATGTAAACAAATGAATTTTACTCATATTTTTTCTCCTAACATAAAAGTAAGCGCCGAGGAAAACCGCGGCGCCATTTATATGCTCCTCATCTGCCGGTTTTTTCCGCAGGATTTGGCACCTTGCAATGCAGGTTGCCGGACTTCACAGGGCCTGTCCCTCAGTCGCTCTTGATAAGGTAAATATTCTTTTTTATAATTATAGTATATTCGACATAACTTGTCAAGATATCTTGCTCTTTAATATGGGAGAAATCTTTTTGTATATCACAAAGCAAATTATGGAAACCAATATACCCTTTGCAACGGTAAAGGGCAGGTTAAAGATCAAAAGCGACTTAAATATGCTGTCTACCGACGGCAAGATAGCCTGATACATCGAAAGGATGACCTGCTCGGGAATCAATATCTGATAGTAAATGGGATATGTAATAAACAGATTTATAAAAACGCAGGCAACGCCCATAACTACAGCGCCTGTCAGCGAGCCAAGTAATGCGCCCTTGCGGTTTTTTATCTTCTTATAGACAAGTCCTGCAGGCACTACAAAGAAAACGCCCATTAAAAAGTTTGCTATTTCGCCTACCCCTGCGGTGTTGGTAATAAAAAGGTGCAGAAAATTTTTCACAAAGCAGACGGCTACGGCATACAAAGGTCCGTAAGCAAACGAGGCTATAAGGGCGGGAAGCTCGGAAAAATCCAGCTTTATAAAGGACGGCATAATGGGAAGTGAAATCTCAATCGCCATCAAAACAAATCCGACAGCGCCAAGCAGTGCCGATGCGGTTAGGGCATATAATTTTTTATTTTTCATTTTTCATTCCTCCAAACAAAAAGCCCCCGACAAATCCGTCGGGGGCGCAGCTTCTTTACAATAATACCGTTATCTCTTCCGGACTGTACCGTCGGTTATGGATTCGCACCATATCTTGCTTTCGCTCACGGACTTATTGCCTTCTCTAGCACATCACCGTCGGTGGAGAATTTCGCTCCGCCCCTAACTGTATTACAAACAAATTATATAACTTTGCTTTTCTGTTGTCAACAGCTTTTATATCTGATTGGGAATATTCTGCTGATGATTTTCATCGAGCGCCATATAATACTGGTCCAAGATCGCCTTTTCCATATAGTCCCTTGCCTCTTTGGTTATGGGGTGGACAACGTCTCTGAAATTGCCGCCGTCCTCTTTTCTGCTGGGCATTGCAACAAAAACCCTCTGCGGCCCCTCGATTACCTTAATATCGTGCACGGCAAAATCGTCATCAATGGTTACCGACACGAGTGCCTTCATTCTGCCCTCATCATAAAGTCTTCTGATTTTAATTTGACTGATGTTCACGTCTTCATTTCCCCTTCAGGTTGAGTTTCGGCACTGTGCCGATGACTTTAGTATCGTATTTTTAAAAAAGTTTATTCATTTTTTTATTTTTTTTGCAATAAGTGTTTATTTTTTTTGCATTTAGCAATATAATAGTAAGTAACATAAATGAAATTAACCTACCAAAATGACGGAGGGTTTTACATTGACTATTGATTACAATATCCTTGAAGGAAAAAAGCATATTCATTTTATCGGCATCGGCGGAAGCGGAATGTACCCTTTGGCGCAAATTCTTTTTGCAAAGGGCTACAATTTAAGCGGCTCGGACAACAACACCGGTGACACCCTTAATGCAGTTATAAATATGGGCATTCCGGTTACCCTTGGACACAAGGCCGAAAACGTTGAGGGAGCTGACCTTATAGTTCACTCCGCCGCGATAATGAAAGATAATCCCGAGCTTTTAGCGGCTAAGGAAAAGGGTATCCCCACCATTGAGCGTTCAATTCTCCTCGGCATCGTTACAAGCTGGTACGACAACGCGGTTTGCATCTGCGGAACTCACGGAAAGACGACAGCTTCTTCAATGCTCACACAGATCTATATGCAGTCTGGATTTGACCCCACTACCGTTATCGGCGGAAAGCTTGAGCTTATCGGCGGCAGCGGAAGGGTTGGAGAAAGCGAAAATATGGTCTGCGAGGCCTGCGAGTATGTCGATACCTTTTTAAAGCTCTCGCCCGATATTGCAGTCATCCTCAACATTGACGAGGACCATATGGAATATTTCAAGACCCTTGACAATCTTATTGCCTCTTTCAGAAAGTTTTCCGAGATGGCAACCAAGATGCTTATCGTAAACGGCGACGATGCTAATTCTCTCAAAGCTGTAGAAGGTATTGACAAGAAAACCGTTACTTTCGGTCTTAACGAGAAAAACGATTATTACGCCAAAAATATTAAGAGTGAGGTCTGCCACAAGACCCACAGTCTGCTTACAAAGTTTGATTTGTTTGCAAAGGGTACTCTGCTCGGTGAGATCACAATAAAGATCCCCGGCAAGCACAATGTTTACAACGCGCTTGCCGCCTGCGCCTCCGCGCTTGAAACGGGAGTTAGCTTTGATGCTCTTGCTGCAGCCCTTTTTGAATTCAAGAGCGCCGCGAGAAGATTTGACGTTTTGGGAATAAGAAACGGAGTTACGATAGCTGATGACTACGCACACCACCCCGCTGAGCTTGAGGCAACCTTAAAAGCGGCATTGTCCCTTGGCTTTAACAAGGTCTGGGCAGTTTTCCAGCCATTTACCTTTTCGAGAACCGCAATGCTGCTTGACGATTTTGCTAAGGTCCTCTCGCTTGCTGACCGCGTTGTCTTAACTCCAATTATGGGTTCAAGAGAGATAAACACCTATGGCATCGATTCAAAACACCTGCAGGATAAGCTTGAAAACTGTGTTCTTCTTGAAACCTTTGAGGAAGTTGCAGAATTTATAAAACAAAACGCCGAAAAGGACGATCTTGTTATAACACTCGGCTGCGGCGACATCTACAAGGCTGCAAAAATGATGCTATAATCCAAAAAAGCCTCTTTTACAGAGGCTTTTTTGCTTATTTTTTACGACTGGTTTTTACAAAAAAACATTAAAATCTTACAACTGACCAACAGGTTATAAGTTAAAAACAATATATCTAACTTTTTTCGATTGTGCAGTTTTAACAAAAATTATTCACTATGCTTTTTAGATATTGACATTCTTTTAGAATTCTGTTAAAATGCTAATTGTAAGTTTGTGCACTAACACAAAATCAGCCCGATTCGATTTTGCGTTCCTTGCTTTTATAAGTAATCAGCGCTTTTCAAATCCCGCTAAATCCGTGGCAAAAGGGTTTGTCCCTTTGTTATATATGCCCGTATAGCTTAAAAAGAGCGTTGTTCTACAAAGGTAACGGTGAAAGTCCGTTGAGGGCAAATTTTTCATATCAAAAAAAGCGAGGAAAAATCATGTACGAAGACAAGACATTAGTATGCAAAGAATGCGGCGCAGAGTTCGTTTTCACCGCAGGTGAGCAGGAATTCTATGCAGAAAAAGGCTTTACCAATGAGCCCCAGAGATGCAAAGAGTGCCGTGCTGCAAGAAAAGCGGCTTCCAGACCTGAAAGAGAAATGTTTACTGCTACCTGCGCAAATTGCGGCAAAGAAGCAGTTGTTCCTTTCAAGCCCCGTGAGGATCGCCCTGTTTACTGCAGCGAATGCTTCGCAAAAATGAAAGAAGAAGCTGCTGAATAAGCCTTCTTTGTGTATTTTTTATGTGGCATAAAAAACCCCGAAAGCCTATGGCTTTCGGGGTTTTTTTGTGTTTTACTTTAAGAGGTTTTCAAGAGCCGTAAGCTGATGCTTGTAACGCTCCTCATCTGTTCCCTTTTTGTAAACACGCAGGGCAACATAAAGATTATCGGTAGTTCCCTTGAAGCTATCTGATGAGAACAGCTTGCTATCCTTAAGAGATACGCCATAGGTGCTATTTTCTGTTACACCGAGCTCGGAAAGATCAGCAAAGACACCGTTTTCAGAGAGTGCATCAAGCAGCTCCTTTTCCAGAATAAATATGCAGTTTTCTCCCGAGGTTATTTCGGACATAATTCTCGCATGCATTGAGCCTTCGTAGCCCGTTGCATCGTCCTCGGTTTCCTCGGTTAAGTATTTTGCTTGGAAAACACCGACATTCACTTCTCCGTTTTCATCGGCGTCGGGCATATACTTTTCAAAGTTCTCTGCAATTTCTTCAAGCTGAGCTTCGCTGTAATATGTATATGTACCGAGCAGCAGGGTTGTATCGTACTTTTCGCGGGTCAAGCCTTGATAGGTAAGAAATGCCGCCGCAATGACCGAAAATCCTACCACCAGAACAGTCCACTTGTTGTGATACCAGAAGTTAGACCACTTTTCCTCTAAGGTTACGGGAGCTTTTTCCTTTTCCTCTTTTTCCTTAAGGTAGGCTTCATTTTCGGTATCTGGAATAAGACCCTGCTTGACTTTTTTAAGCCTGATAGCTTCGTCGCGGTCTGTGCTATCGAGCATATCGTATCTTTTTGTGTCGTTTGGCATCGGGCTACCCCTCCAAACCTAAATTATTTTGTAATTTCAAGAATTTTGAAGCTCATAATTCCGCCGGGAGCCTCAACCTCAACGCTATCTCCAACCTTTTTGCCCTTAAGAGCCTTGCCTAAAGGAGATTCATCAGAAATCTTGCCCTTACTGGGATCTGCACTGTTGGAGCCAACTATCTGATAAGAAAGCTCTTCCTTATACTTATTGTCATAGAGCTTTATATTAAGACCAATCTCAACAGTTTCTGTTGAAAGGACCTCTGTATCAATAAGCTCAACATTTTTAAGCATTGTTTCAAGTTCAAGGATCTGAGCCTCGACCATAGCCTGCTCATTTTTAGCTTCATCGTACTCACTATTTTCAGAAAGGTCACCAAAAGAACGTGCAACCTTGATCTTTTCGGCAACTTCCTTTCTTTTTATAGTTTTCAGCTCTTCAAGCTGAATTTCAAGTTCTTTGACCTCTTCTTGAGTCATTGCCTTTTTCATTTTGGGTTTTCTCCTTTTATTATGTTATTTATTCAAGGCTTTTACAACCGAAATAGCCTTTATAAGCTGAGTGTCGGTAGAAGCATCAAGCTCATACCAGAGTTTTTCCTGTTCCGCGGTAAGATCAACGGCAAAATCAGGTTTTACTCCAACGCCATCAAAATTATCGCTCTTAGGGGGATTAAATTTTGCAGTTGTTATCTTTATAGCCGAACCGTCGGTAAGTGGGTAAATATCCTGCATAACGCCCTTGCCGTAAGTTGTGCTTCCTACAAGCTCCGCCTTATCGTAATCGCGAAGCGCTGCTGCAAAAAGCTCTGCTGCACTGGCGGTATTTTTATTTATAAGAACAGCCATAGGAACGGAAACCTCAGCACTATCCGAAGTATAGATAACCTTGGTTTCTCCGTCTTTGTCAGTGCTTGAAACAACCGGCCCCTCAGGAAGAAGAATGTCGAGTATCTGAGCAACAGACTTCATTGTTCCGCCGCCGTTGTTGCGGATATCAAATATAATTCCCACGGCATTTTTATCAAGCGCC
This sequence comes from uncultured Oscillospiraceae bacterium, assembly GCA_964508295.1. Taxonomy (GTDB): domain Bacteria; phylum Bacillota; class Clostridia; order Oscillospirales; family Ruminococcaceae; genus SIG578. Next base: position 9,535 of record CAZDSQ010000031.1, read on the forward strand.
GCGCCGACTGCTGATTCAAACTGATTTACCGTGCTTGTGGTGAAATCGGTAATCTTAATATATGCAATATTATCGTCAAGCATTTCACTTTCAACAGAAGGAACTGTTATTTTTCTACGGGTTATCTCAATCTCAGTATCCTCGCCTGCTCTGCGATAGGTAACCTTAACGGTTGTACCCGCGTCACCCTTTAATGCACTTATTGCATTTGTGTAATCAGTCAAAACATCAATTTCGCCGACTTTAACTATCTGGTCGCCCTTTTGAAGTCCCGATATCTGAGCTGGCGAGTCCTCGTAAACAGAAACAAGGCGAGCGTAACCCTCGGTATCTTTTGTGCAAGCAACGCCTATTCCGACGACCTTTCCGTTAAGATCGTCCTTAAGCTCACTATACTCCTCGGCAGAATAGTAGCTTGCATAAAGGTCACCAAGTCCGTAAGTATATCCTTCAGAAATGCTGTCAAGCAACTTTGTTTCATCGATTTCGCCGTTATAATTTTCGCGGACAATTTTATCGATCTCATCGATCTTATCGTACATTGCCGTACTAATGTCAATATCGGTATTCAGCATATTGTTAAACACGCCCGATGAAAAAACCCAAGTGATAGCAAAGGTAACTGTTGCTGTAATAGCCATTAAAAATAGTGAGACACCAATAGAAATCTTTTTATTCATTGCTCTTTCCTTTCTGACTGCCTTAGCTTATAATGGAATAGGTTAGGCGAAACATTCCTGTTTCGCCACAAAATCTTTGATTTTGCGACAAATCTTTACTAAAAATTTGTCCTGTTCCATTTCAATGAATGTCATGCAAAATTAAATTATAATATTTAATTTTGCTAAAGCCACTTGTTAAGTGGCTTGTCGAAACGCACTTTAAGCGTTTCGACTAACTACAATCATTATAGATAAGGAAGCGGGTCAACTTCTGTTCCGTTTACATAAATTCCAAAATGCAAATGTGGTCCTGTTGAGTTACCCGTTGAACCAACAAGTGCAATGGGGTCGCCTCGTTTAACAGTGTCGCCAACCTTGACAAGCAGGCTACTGCAGTGTCCGTATAGTGTAGTATAACCGCCGCCGTGGTCAATAATAACATATTTTCCATAGCCCTTATTTGCGACATAGCTTGTTACAGCCTTGATAACCGTTCCGCTGTTGGCGGCAACTATATTTTTTCCGTAAACGTTGGCACCTGAAATATCAATACCTGTATGCCAGTTTTTCTTTCCGTAAAGGGTTCTCCAGCCAAACTTAGATGTAATGGTCGAATAATTAGGAAGGGGCCAAAGGAACTCTCCGCCGACAAAGTCTCCGTTTGAGCCGTTGTTTGCCAGCATCTGTCGAATTTCCTCGTCGATCTCTTCCATTTCCTCGTTTATTTTTATCTGCTCGTTTTTAAGCGAGTTTTCCTCTTGAGTTAAGGTGTTTAAAAGCTTCTGGCTTTCCTGATACTTTGTGTTAAGCGAGGCCTTTTTGACACTCAAGGTCTGCATATTTGCTTCAAGCTTTATTTTTGAGTTTTCAATGTTTTCTTTTGCTGAAATAATTATCTTTTTATCTTGATTAAGCTTAGTCATAAGCTCCTGATCACTCTCGGCAAGGCGCTTCATATATTCGGTGTTCATAAGAAAATCCGAATAGCTCTTTGAGCCGAAAATAACTTCCCATATAGAAGTGTCCGACGAAACATACATTGCGCGCAGTCTTGACTTAAAAAGCTCATCATTTTCGGAAATTTCACTTTCCTTTTGAGTTAAAAGTGTTTCGTTTGCTTTGATTTGCGCGTTAAGCTCATCTGTCTGCTTATTTAAATTTTCAATCTGCTGTTCTACTATAGAAATCTCTGTATCAAGTTGGTTTTTATATTCAAGAGTTTCCTTTTTTTCACTCTGAGTTTTGGACATTTCGGTTTTAAGCTTTTCAAGCTTTTTTTCAAGCTCGCTATACTTAGTTTCAAGATCCGAAACCGAGGATGCGGCATATATTTTCACATCGCCGCCAGTGCAAACTGCAGAAAACACTACAACAAGCGCAAGAAACCCTGATGTCAATTTCTTTATAGTTTTGAGGTTTACCATACCGTTTCCTCCTTTAAGAAATTAAACCTTTAGGTGTTTACGGGTGCTGATAAGGCTACCGAAGCCTCCTATCGTAATTCCGGTTGCCAGATACGCCAAAACAAGCTTCCAGGCAATAGACTTAAACGGAATGAGCGAGGCTACCGCCGAGCTTAACCAGCTTGTCATATCATTTGCAACGCCGTTATAGATCTGGGTGTAGAGATACCACACAAGCAGGAATGAAACCGTGGCGGCAGTGGCTCCCAAAATCATTCCTTCAACGAGGAACGGCATTCTGATAAATCCATTTGTTGCACCGACATATTTCATTATATTGATCTCTCTACGGCGGTTAAAGACAGTTATCTTTATGGTGTTCATAATGATAACAAGCGAAACGACAAGCAGGGCAATTACAACAACGCTACCTGCAACTGCAACTGTTTTCTCTGTCTTAACCATAACCTCTGCAACATCTGTAGGAGCATCAACCTTATAAATGCCTTCGAGCTTTGAAATGGTTTCAACGTTCTCCTCGATAAGCGAAAGGTCCTTCATCTTAAGGTGATATGATGCAGGGAAAATATCCTCATTCTCATATCCGTCAAGTAATTCGCCGAGCTTTTCATGCTGGTTTTCGAACGCCTCTTCCTTTGAGGTGTACTCAACGCTTGAAATGTTATCGAGCGAGCGAATCTGCTTGTCCAAAAGCGACTGCCCGTCCGCCGAAAGCTCGGGGTCAACATAAACGATGATCTCGTTCTGCTGCTGGATATAACCTATCATGCTCTTGATGTTTTCAGACAAAAGCATAGAAATTCCGACAATGACTAAGCAGGCAGTAAGAACACCGACAGAGGCAATCGACATTGCCTTGTTAATATAGGTGTTTTTTGCGCCCTGCTTTAAAAGATATGTAAAACTGCCTAATCTCATCTTCTCACACCCCCGTCAGGAATGTCTGAGGAGAGCTTGCCGTCCTTAATAGTTATAACGCGGCGGCCAAACTCATTAACTAATCTATGCTCATGGGTTACCATAAGAATGGTCGTTCCGCAATGGTTTATCTCGTTTAAGAGCTCAACTATCTCGTGCGACATCTCGGGGTCGATATTACCCGTAGGCTCGTCGGCAATAATAATTGAGGGGTTGTTTACGAGCGCACGCGCCAGCGCAACCCTCTGCTGCTGACCGCCCGAAAGCTGACTGGGTAAGCTTCTTGCCTTTTCTCCAAGCCCTACAAGCCCGAGAACATAAGGAACTCTTCTGCGGATACTGCGGGTTGATGCATTGGTAACGCGCATAGCAAATTCAACGTTTTCGTAAACCGTCATATTTTCAATGAGCCTGAAATCCTGAAAAACTATTCCCATAGATTTTCTAAGCGCGGGAATTTCCTTCTGGCTTAAATTTGCAAGGTCAAAACCGTTTACGGTTATGATACCCGAGGAGGTCTTCTCCTCAGCCATAATGAGCTTTAAGAGGGTGCTTTTACCCGCTCCCGATGCTCCGACTATAAAGGCAAACTCGCCTTTTTCTATTGTGAAGCTGACATTGTCAAGCGCCTTGGTGCCGTTTGAATACACTTTAGAAACCGAATCAAAACAAATCAATGAACAGACACCGCCTATAAATAAAATTTGATTTGGCGGGCCCATTTAAAGTCCGCCAAATGATTTTTAGTATTTTACGGGGTTAGCCGCAAGGTATTTTTTGACCATAAGTGCTACCTTAAATATAATAGCATCGTCAAACTCACGAAGCTCAAGACCCGTGAGCTTTTTGATCTTTTCAAGTCTGTAAACCAAAGTATTTCTATGTACAAAGAGCTTTCTTGAGGTTTCGGAAACGTTAAGATTATTTTCAAAGAACTTCTGAATGGTAAAGAGAGTTTCCTGATCAAGACTTTCTATCGAGCCTGTTTTGAAGACTTCCTGCAAAAATGCTTCGCAAAGGGTTGTAGGAAGCTGATAGATAAGGCGGGCAATGCCCAGATTCTCATAGCTGACGATAATCTTATCTGTATCAAACACCTTACCGACCTCAAGAGCTATCTGAGCCTCTTTATAAGAACGGGCAAGATCCTTAATTCCGTAAACAACGGTACCGATACCGATGGTGGTCTGGGTGTAGAACTCGCTGCTAAGGGTATCAACAATGGAGCGTGCAAGCTTTTCAAGATCACGCGCCTCGATACCGCTCTTTATCTCCTTTATCAGAACGACCTCTTTTTCGCTTATATTAAGAACAAAGTCCTTCTGCTTATCGGGGAAAAGATTCTGAACGGCATCGTAAATAGATGCATCGTTATCCGAAAGAACACGAATGAGCAGCGCAACACGGCTGACATCGTTATTAAAATGAAACTCTCTTGCCTTTAAGAAGATCTCACCGGGGAGAATGTTATCGAGAATAACATTCTTAACAAAATTGTTTCTGTCATACTTTTCATCGTAATACTGCTTTATATTAGCGAAGGAAACTGCAAGGATATTAGCATATCTCGCGGCACTCTCATCGCCACCCTCAACAAAAACAGCATAACCCAACTTACCGCCTGCGCCAAAGGACTTATATGTAAATCCATCTCGCACAAAAACATCTGAGCTATCTGCTATATCCAGGGTAACCATTTCGTTGACCTCGCCGACTTTTGCTACATTGCTGCAAGCAACAACGGTTGCATTCGAATCGACAACTCCGATAACGCGGTCGATCGAAACCTTCATTTGTGAAATTACGTCTTTGAAAAGCTTATTTGACATTAAGAAAACCTCTCTTTACCGGATTTCTTTTATTCCGGCGAACCTTTTGTTACAACTTTCTTTTGTTCAATTTGCACATTTGTTTATAGAACACATATATTGTACAAAAAACTTATGCAATTTGCAAGTCATTTTTTCATTTATTTAAATAAAATTCATTATTTTCACAAAAAATAGCAGAAATATTACAAAACGGTTACAACTTTTTTTGTTCTTTAAAATGACATTTTTTTAGATCTTTTGTGCAATTTTATTACTGCAAAATCACTGGGATATATTAAATGCAGATTTTTTAAGTTAATTTGCTGTTTTTATTTGATTTTTTAAAAGGAACGCTATATAATATAATTTGAAGTAATATGTTCTGACACAAAGGAGCTTTAATCTATGCAAAAGAAATTCTATATAACCACCGCTATCGCCTACACCTCGAGAAAGCCTCACATCGGCAATACCTATGAGATAGTTCTCACAGATGCCATCGCGCGCTATAGAAGGCTTGTGGGTGATGACGTTTTCTTTCTTACAGGAACCGACGAGCACGGCCAGAAAATAGAAGAATATGCAAATGCGGCAGGCGTTACCCCGCAAAAATATGTTGACTCGGTCGCAGGGGAGATACGCTCTATCTGGGATCTTATGAACACCTCATACGACAAGTTTATCCGCACCACCGATGACTATCACGAAAAGGCTGTTCAGAAGATATTTAAAAAGCTCTACGATCAGGGCGACATCTACAAGAGCGAATACGAGGGACTTTACTGCACACCCTGCGAGTCCTTCTTTACCGAGACCCAGCTTGTTGACGGCAAGTGCCCCGACTGCGGCAGAGAGGTTACAAAGACCCGCGAGGAAGCATATTTCTTTAAAATGAGCAAGTATGCCGACAAGCTTATGCAGTATATCGAGGAGCACCCCGATTTCATTCATCCCGAGAGCCGCAAGAACGAGATGATAAACAACTTCTTAAAGCCCGGCCTTCAGGACCTCTGCGTATCGCGTACCTCGTTTAAGTGGGGCGTTCCCGTCACCTTTGACGACAAGCACGTTATCTACGTTTGGATAGACGCGCTTTCAAATTACATCACCGCCCTCGGCTATGACCCCGACGGCAGCAGTGAGCTTTACAACAAGTACTGGCCTGCCGACGTTCACATTATCGGCAAGGACATTCTTCGTTTCCACACTATTTACTGGCCCATTATGCTTATGGCTCTCGGCGAGCCTCTGCCCAAGCAGGTTTTCGGCCATCCTTGGCTTTTAGCCGGCAACGACAAGATGAGTAAATCTAAGGGCAACGTTATTTATGCCGACGACCTTGCAGAGTATTTCGGCGTTGACGGTGTTCGTTACTACGTCTTAAGCGAAATGCCCTATGCTCAGGACGGAAACATCACTTATGAAACCATTATCGCCCGCTACAATTCCGACCTTGCAAACACCCTCGGAAACCTTGTAAACCGCACCATCGCTATGTCAAACAAGTATTTCGGCGGCACCTTAGAAAACACGGGTGTAAGCGAGGCTGTTGACAGCGAGCTCATAAATGAAGCGCTCGAATGTGTCGGCAAGGTCGACAAGCTTATGGAGCAGTTCCACGTTGCTGACTCGCTTGACGCCATCATTTCACTTGCACGCCGCTGCAACAAGTACATTGACGAAACTATGCCCTGGGCGCTTGCAAAGGACGAGAGTAAACAGGACAGACTTAAGACCGTTCTTTACAATCTTACCGAGTCTATCCGCTTTATTACAGTTTTAATCGCTCCCTTCCTGCCCCAGACCGCAGAGGAGATTTTAAGACAGCTTAACAATCCCGAGAGTAGCTATGAGTCGCTTGACAGCTTTGGAAAGATAGAAAACGGCCACAAGGTCTCTGAGGCCAAGGTTATATTTGCAAGAATTGACGAGGCTAAAAAGCTCGAGGAGATTGCCGCTGACATTGACAAGAAATACGGTCAAAAAGAGGAAAGTAAAAAGATCGAAGGCCTTGCACAGATAGGTATTGACGATTTTTCAAAGGTAGAGCTTCGCTGCGCCAAGATTTTAGAGTGCGAGCCTATCAAGAAGTCCAAAAAGCTTCTTAAACTTATCGTAAACGACGGCGAGGGCAAGAGGCAGGTCTGCTCGGGCATCTCTCCTTGGTACAAGCCCGAAGAACTTATCGGCAAAAAGGTTGTCTTGGTTGCCAACCTTGCTCCCGCAAAGCTCTGCGGAGAGGAAAGCTGCGGAATGATCTTAGCTGCTGACTGCTCCGAAAACGACGTTAAGGTGCTTTTCCTTGACGATTCTATCCCCGAGGGAAGCCGCATCAGATAAGAGGTTTTTATGGCTTTGATTTTTGATTCACACTCGCACTACGACAATTCCCAATTTGACGGGGACAGAGACGAGGTTCTCTGCTCTCTCAAATCAAAGGGCGTCGGGCTTGTTCTTTTGGCAGGCTGTTCTATTAAGAGAAGCGCCTTTATCAGCGAGCTTACAAAAAAATACGATTTTGTTTTCGGCAGTGCGGGCGTTCACCCCATCGACTGCATTGACGAGCCCCTGCCTTATTTAGACAGATTAGAGCAGCTTTTTAAAGAAAACAAAAAGCTTGTTGCGGTCGGTGAAATCGGTTTAGATTATCACTACGACAATTCCCCGCCCTCTCTTCAGAAAAAGTTTTTTACAGAGCAGTTGGAGCTTGCAAAGAGGCTTAACAAGCCTGTTATCATTCACTCGCGCGAAGCTACCGCCGATATGCTTGATATTTTGAAAGAGTACAAGCCAAAAGGCGTTGTGCATTGCTTTTCGGGGAGCGTTGAAACGGCAAGACAGATACTTGATTTAGGCTTATACATTGGCTTTACAGGCGTTGTTACCTTCAAAAACGCCGCAAAGTCAAAAAAGAGCGCCGAGTTTGTGCCGCTTGACCGCCTGCTTATCGAAACCGACTGTCCTTACATGGCGCCCGTTCCATTCAGGGGCGAGCGGTGCGATTCCTCAATGCTCTCGTCGGTTGCCGAGGTTTTGGCAGAGGTCAAAGGGGTTTCGGCAGAGGAAATTATTAAAACGACCTACAACAATGCAGTAAAAGTCTACGAAATGGAGGGACTTATATGAAAGGTGTATACGCTGTAGAGGACAAGGCACTACTCAGTTCCATTACAGAGGATGCCAAAAATGCCACGTTAGCTTTGTGCGAGGCGGCAAATGCAAAAAAAGGCTCTCTGTTTATCGTTGGATGCTCGTCAAGCGAGGTTTTGGGCGAGAAAATCGGCACCAACTCCAGCCTTGACGTTGCAAAGGCACTTTTTGAAGGTATTTATCCCGTGCTTTGCGAAAGAGGAATTTATCTCGCCGTTCAGTGCTGCGAGCATTTAAACCGAGCGGTCATCTTAGAGCGGGAAGCGGCTGAAAAGTTCGGCTACGAGATAGTAAACGTAAAGCCTCAGGCCAAGGCGGGAGGCTCGTTTGCAACCACTGCTTTTGAAAATTTTAAGGACGCAGTTGCGGTAGAGCGCGTACGCGCCGACCTTGGAATTGACATCGGCCTTACAATGATAGGAATGCATCTTAAAGAGGTCGCCGTTCCCGTAAGGCTACCCATTAAAAAGATCGGAAATGCTCCCATTGTATGTGCAAGGACCCGCCCTAAATTTATAGGCGGCGCAAGAGCTATATATAATGAAGAATTACTTTAATAACACTAAGGACACGTTTTAAGCAAGTGTAACTTCCGGCCCCCTCTGACGAGGGGGCTGTCATTTTTTGCAAAAGATGACTGGGGGAGAGAAAAATCATAAACATCTCTCCCACAGTCAAAACCTTCGGTTTTGCCATTTCTCGCTGTGGCTCGGTCACGCCGCGGCTCTGACAGTCCACAGGACTGTCATTCACTCCCGCGTCGCGCTTTGCTACCCTCGTCAGAGGGAGCCAAAATTTGCTCCGCATCTTATTCAAATCTCATAGTTTTCTCTTGACTGAAAGGCGCAAAGGTGATAAACTTTGTTTCTGGAAAATAAAAGCGGGAGGGTGAAAAATGCAGGTTGTTAACATAGTTATAGTCTGTTTTTCGGTGCTTGGCGCGGCAGACTATTTAATAGGAAACAAATTCGGGCTTGGAAATGAGTTTATGCGCGGAATACTTATGATAGGAACCTGCGCCCTTTCCTCTGTGGGAATAATAATTTTATCCCCGTTTATTTCAGATATTCTCTCCCCAGTTTTAAAATTTATATCCGACAACACTCCGCTTGACCCGTCAATAATCCCTGCTTGTCTGCTTGCAAACGATATGGGCGCCGCTCCTCTTTCCGAAAGCTTTGGCAAAACCGCCGAGCTCGGCTTATTTAACGGCCTTGTAGTTGGCGCAATGATGGGCGCCACGACCTCGTTTACACTTCCCCTTGCGCTGAGCCTTACAAAAAAAGAGCAACACGGCAGCATTATGCTCGGCCTTATGTGCGGAATTATTGCAATGCCTTTTGGCGTTCTGGTTTCGGCAATTATGGTCGGACTTACCCTTTCAGAGATTCTTTCAAGTCTTATTCCCCTTGTTATATTCGCCGCACTTTTAACGTTAGGTCTTTTAAAGGTTCCCGAGCTTTGTCTTAAGGCATTCAAGGTTCTGGGAATATTTGTAAAGACTCTTGCGATAGTTGGCTTACTCGGCGGAATGACCTATTTCTTAACGGGCTTTGAGCTTATTCCAAACTTAGCTTCCTTTGAGGACTCTATGATGATAGCTGTTAACGCCGCAGTTGTTCTGAGCGGAACTCTGCCGCTTTTGTTTATAGTTCAGAAGCTTATCAAAAAGCCTCTAAATAAGCTTAGCCAGAAAATCGACACCAAACCGCAATCTCTTGTAGGGCTTGTTGCAAGCCTTGCTACCAACATAACAACCTTCAGTATGATGGAGGAGATGGACGAAAAGGGCGTTGTTTTAAACTCTGCCTTCTCGGTTTCGGGCGCATTTGTTTTCGGAGCCCACCTCGCCTTTACCCTCGCCTACAAGAGCGAATATCTCGCCCCTGTCATAGTCGGCAAGCTTGTTGCAGGCATAGCGTCGCTCATTATTGCAAACATACTTTACAAGCTGCTTATTAAAAAAGGAAAGATATAAGATGCACTCTTTACGAGTGCATCTCTTTTAAATTTACAAAAAACTTACAATTTTGCTTAAAAAAATATTGCAATTGAAAATATTTTCTGCTAAAATATATTATATTTTCAGCATGAAGTAGATGTTCTAGGCACAAAAGCCAAAAGCGTACACCCCATGACTTGAGATACAAACCCAGTGGTCTAAGGCTACTGAAAATTTTCTTAGAGGTGATTTGAATGAAACTTATGGAAACCATGTGCGAAAAAGGACACGAAAAAGTTCTTTTCGTTAACAACGAGAAAGCCGGTCTTAAGGCTATCATTGCAGTTCATAACACCGTAAGAGGACCCGCTATCGGCGGCTGCCGCCTGTATCCCTACGCTTCGGAAGAGGATGCTTTGTTTGATGTTCTTCGTCTTTCACGCGGTATGTCTCATAAAAATGCTGCTGCAGGTCTTGATTTCGGCGGCGGTAAGGGTGTTATTATTGCTGACCCCTCACAGAAAACCGAGGCAATGTTTGAAGCCTTTGGTGAGGCTGTTAATGCTCTCGGCGGTTGCTACATAACTGCAGAGGATGTTAACACCGATTGCAACGATGCTATCATTATGACCCGCAAGACCAAATATGTTTGCGGTCTTCCCGCAGTAAGCGGAGATCCCTCTCCCTTCACCGCTCTCGGTGTATGGCAGGGCATCAAGGCAACCGCTAAGGTTGTTTTTGGAACCGATAATTTAAGCGGCTTGAAGATTGCTGTTCAGGGCGTTGGTAAGGTTGGTTACGACCTTTGCCGTCACCTTCACAGCGAGGGCGCCCAGCTTTACATTGCTAACCGCAAAAATATGGCTATTCTTGACAAGGCTGTAGAGGAGTTCGGCGCAACTATCGTTCCCGCTGACAAGATTCTTTCTCAGGAGTGCGACATTCTTGCTCCCTGCGCAATGGGTGCAGTTGTTAACCCCGACACCATTCCTAACTTTAACTGCAAGGCTATCGCAGGTGCCGCTAACAACGTTATCCTTGACCTCGCATCAGGTCAGGCTCTTAAGGACAGAGGCATCTACTATGCTCCTGACTTTATCATCAACGCAGGCGGCGTTATCAATGCTGCAGGCGAGGCCGCAGGCAACTACAATAAAGAGGAAGTTCTCAAGAAGGTTTACAATATCTATAACACCGTTGAGAGAATCCTTACCGAGTCCAAAGAGACAGGCAGACCCGAAGGCGTTATCGCTGAGGAGTTTGCAGAGAACTGCATCTACGGTAGATAAGAATAAGTCAATTAAAAAAGACACCCGACAGGGTGTCTTTTTTTCGTTTTCTTCAAATACATTTATTTACTTTTATATTATAATATGATATAGTTAAAATACAAAGGTGATGATTGTATGAGATTTTTTTACAGTTCTTCCTTGGACGATTACTCCAATACCCGAATAGACAACTGCTATAACAACATAAAAAATAAAATTGCCCAAAAAAGCGGTGTATCTAATTTTATAGAAAAAGATGGTTGGATTGCATTTTCAGGAGATACCGAAAATCCCGAATTACTATTAACTATTAGTATAACGAAATCCGAGGGTAAGCTACACCTATACGCTGATATTGATGACGATATTTCGTGGTATGAATGGGACTA
>CAZDSQ010000032.1:0-21026 GCA_964508295.1 uncultured Oscillospiraceae bacterium
TATTATGACACTTTCAAACCGAAAGTGTCTTTTTATTATATAAAAAACGGAGACTACTTCTTTACGAAGTGTCTCCGTTGCGTAGGTGGTTTTAAGTTTGTTTGGATCAGAAATCAAATTCGTCCTGATTTTCCCAGTTATGCCAGACCTGCTGGACATCGTCGTTATCCTCCATATGCTCAAGCATAAGGGACATCTTCTTAGCGATCTCCTCGTCATCAAGCCTTACATAAGTTGAAGGAACCTTTTCAACCTCTGCCGAAAGAATTGTATACTTTGGGGCGAGAGCATCGCGAACTGCAGAAAGCTCGCTCGGCTCGGTTGTGATCTCGACAGCCTCGTCCTGAAAATCGAAGTCGCCTGCACCTGCTTCAACACAGTCTTCCATAACTGTGTCCTCATCAAGACCGTTGTTCTCGATAACAATAATTCCTGCATCTGAGAAAAGATAAGAAACGCATCCGCTCTGTCCCATATTTCCGCCAAACTTATCAAAGTAGTGGCGCATATCGGCGGCAGTTCTGTTTCTGTTATCTGTAAGGCACTCGGCGATAACTGCGATACCGCTGGGGCCGTAACCCTCGTAAACAACAGTTTCGTAATCCTTACCGTCGTTACTGCCTGCCTTTTTAATAACTCTGTCAATATTATCGTTAGGAACGTTATTTGCCTTTGCCTTTGCGATAAGCTCTCTGAGCTTACTGTTAGAGTTGGGGTCTGCCCCGCCCTCTTTAACGGCAACTGCAATTTCTCTGCCGATTTTTGTGAAAACCTTTGCTTTCTGAGCATCGGTTTTTTCTTTTTTTCTTTTAATGTTATTCCACTTGGAATGTCCCGACATAAATTTTCCCCTCTGGTTTAGTTCTTAAAGAATTGGTCAATATCATCAAAGTCAAAGCTATCCTCATTAGTTGAAATGTTATCAAACGGGTTTGTAAAGCTTGTGGTGGTTGCTGCGCCGCCCTCAAAATCGGTTGCGATAATGGTGATACGCATTTCGTCCTGCATACCATCATCATAAGCAAAGCCGAAGATGATGTTTGCTTCGGGATGTGCAGCCTTGCGGATAATGCTACAAGCAACATCAACATCAGCAAGCGAGATATCCGAAGAAGCTGTGAGGTTAAGAATAACACCCTTAGCGCCGTTGATAGAGGTTTCAAGCAGCGGGCTGGAAATTGCTGCATTTGCGGCTTCCTCTGCCTTGTTTTCGCCTGTAGCACTTCCGATACCCATGTGCGAGGTGCCTGCGCCCTTCATGATGCTGACAACATCAGCAAAGTCAAGGTTAATAACACCCGAAACATTGATAAGATCTGAAATGCTCTTTACTGCCTGGCGGAGAACATCGTCTGCCAGAACAAAGGCATTAAGGAATGTAATATCAGTATCAGAAACGAGCTTTAAGCGCTCATTGGGGATAACAAGAAGCGAATCGACCTGCTCTCTTAAAGCAGTGATACCAAGCTCAGCCTGGTCGTGACGGACCTTGCCCTCGAAATCGAAAGGCTTGGTTACAACTCCGATGGTAAGTATTCCCATTTCCTTAGCAATGGAGGCAACAACGGGAGCAGCACCTGTTCCTGTTCCGCCGCCCATACCTGCGGTTATAAAGAGCATCTGAGCGCCCTCAATAGCAGCCGCGATCTCCTCACGACTTTCCTCAGCGGCGCGCTGACCCTTCTCGGGAACTCCGCCCGCTCCTCTACCGTGAGTAAGCTTGTCCCCAATAGAAATTTTAGTTGCAATATTGTCCGATGCTCTGTAGAGAGCCTGCTGGTCGGTATTTATCATGAGAAACTCAACGCTCGACATACCTGACTCGATCATTCTGTTTACGGCATTTCCACCGCCGCCGCCAACTCCGGCAACAAGAATTCTCGCTTTTTTCTCGAACTCATTATCTAATACAAGGTCCATAACGGTCCCTCCTCTTAATTGGGATATTTTAGAAAAATTGCGCATACCTATATATATTATATAATAGCAGATTTAAAAGCGCATTTCAATAGATTTTTTCGAGTATTTTAAACTTTTTCTATAAACTACTGCATACTGCTCGACGAGTTTTGAGCATTATCCTCGGTTTTTGAGCTTTCCGTTTCATTTTGTGCTATACCTGACGAGGTTTGCTGCTCACTTTCAAGACTATTCAGATACTCGGTGTAGCTACCGTTTCTCAAAAAGCTTATCTTTTTGGCATTTCCCGCATATATGATACCCATATCGTCCTCAGATATCTTATCGGGATCTGAAATGATCTTTACGACGAATTTCAGTTTTTCGGCAAGGTCGCTTTCACTGCCGAGCTTTATTGTTACTCGGTTGTCGTACACAAAAGAAAGGTCTATTCTGTCTCCTACTGAGAGCGAGGTTATTTTTGAGGACATCCCCTCTCCGAAAGCTTCATATATCTTTTTTACATATTTTATGTTTTCCCCGTCAATATACTGAGAAACCGCCGGCTTTTCGAGGGTAATTCCGTTTATTTCAGCTATTTTCTCGGGCTTGTCCGCCGTCTTTTCAAGGAGCTTTCCCTCGGTGCTGACTATATAATAGCTGTCATCTGACGCGATATAGCCTGCGACCTTTGCGGCGACAATATTAAACTCTAATGTTGTGGGGAGCTTTTTCTTTATCTTGACCTCCTCGATATAAGGGAGTTCTTGTTCGATTTTTTCAGAGATCAGTCCGCTGTCAAGCCTTACAAGGTTGCTTTCAAGCTGAACATCCGCCACCTTGATTATCTCCTTTGAGCTGTAGCGAGTCTCGCCGTAAACATCAATACTCTTTATCTTAAAGAAAACCGTAAGGCTCAAAACTGTTCCAACCGCGGCAACGAGCAGCACCGTCACAACAAGCGCCATCTTTGCAACAGAAGAACGGCGGCGCCGTCTTTTCCTGCTGACTGTGGCGGTGCCTTGTTCGCGGCTTCTTATATTCGATTTGTTTTGTTCAAATCTGCTTCTTTTCATTTTACCTCTCCGCTTTTTTTACTCTATCCGCGCAACATCTGCCAAAAGAGCCTGTAGATCCTTTTCTATATGCTGATATCCTCTGTCGATATGCTCTATACTGTAAATATTGCTCTCGCCCTCTGCCGACAGAGCGGCAATGAGGAGAGCGGCACCGCCCCGCAGGTCTGTGCAGGTAACGTCGGCGCTACTGAGGCACTTTACGCCGTTTACTACCGCAACCTTTCCCTCGGTTTTAATATCCGCGCCCATTCGCATAAGCTCACAAACGTGCCTGTATCGGTTTTCAAAAATTGTTTCAACAAACATTGTTGTGCCGTCAGCAACGCTGGCTAAGCTCATAATAGGCGCCTGCGCATCTGTTGGAAAGCTCGGATATGGCATTGTCTTTATAATATTCATAGAGCGCGGGCGGTTTTGGCATTTCAGATAGATCTCATCGCCGCCGATTTTAAGCTCACATCCTGCCGCCTCTAAAATTGAAAGCGACGAGGTTATATGCTCCTCTTTTACGCCCTTTAAGCTTATTTCTCCTCTTGTAATTGCGGCGGCAGAAAAAAAGGTTACCGCGGCAATTCTATCGGGCATAATTGAATACTCGCAACCGCGGAGCTCCTTTACGCCCTCTATTAAAATTTTGCTGCTGCCCGCGCCGTAAATGTGCGCTCCGCAGGCATTTAAAAAGTCAGCTAAATCAACGATTTCAGGCTCTCTTGCCGCATTTGTTACGACCGTCGTTCCCTCGGCTAAAACTGCCGCAAGAATGGTATTCTCGGTAGCGCCAACGCTAGGAAACCAGAGGTCTATCTGGGCTCCCTTAAGTCTGGTTTCTACCCTACAGTTTAATATGCCGCGCTCATCCTCTATTACAGCGCCGAGCTTTTTAAGGGCGGAAATGTGAATGTCGATAGGTCTGGGGCCAAGCTCGCAGCCGCCCGGCATTGAGATTTCCGCGCTACCGCAGCTCGAAAGGATAGGACCTAAAAAGAATATGGACGAGCGCATTTCGCGCATTAGATTTTCAGGTACTCGCGCACAGTTGATGCTGCCGCACAAGACCCGTATCTTATCGCCGTTTCTCTCGCATTTAAGGCCTAAATGCTCAAGAATTTTTATAGCGGAAGCAACATCAGAAAGCTCTGGACAATTATGTAACACAACCTCGCCGCGCACCAAAACGCAGGCGGCAAGAATGGGCAGTATACTGTTTTTTGCTCCCTGCACATTGAGCTCTCCGCAAAGCCGATTGCCTCCGTTTACTCTAAGCTTCATAAACCCACTCTCCTACGGAAAATATGTCATTTGTATACCACATATTATGCCGTTTTGGTGGGTTTTGTGAAAAGCGCTTATTTTCTTCTGTAAAGCGCCATAAGCTCGTTGTAGATCAGGTTGTTTGCGTCGCTTTTTGAAATTTTAGCGGCATTTTTACCCATTTCCTTAAGTCGCCCTTTGTCCGCCGTTAGATTTTCTATGGTCTTACACAGAAGCTTGCCGCTCAAATTCTTTTCCTCGATTACAACTGCGGCATCAGCGTTCGCAAGCACCATAGCATTATGAAACTGATGGTTTTCTGTAACGTTGGGGGACGGGATAAGCACCGCCGCCTTGCCCTGCACCTGAATTTCGCTCAAAGTAATTGCGCCTGAGCGGGTTATGATAAGATCACAGGCAGCAAGATATTTAGGCATCTCGCTGATGTACTCCATAACTCGCATATTTGGGTTATTGTCAATGTCAACGCCGCTTTTTCTGAGCTCATCGGGCATCCAGAGAGAACCGAAATGACCCGTGGCGTGAATGTGAATGAGGTTTTTAGCGTCCTTATTCTTTTGAAGCACCTGACACATTGCAAGGTTTATGGCCTTTGCACCAAGAGAGCCGCCGCAGGAAAGAATAACGGTTTTATCCTTATCTATGCCAAGCTCCTCACGGCTTTTTTCTTTTTGTGCAAACAAAAACTCCTGACGAACGGGGTTTCCAACCTCTACTACCCTTGCGTTTGTTGAAATTCTGGGTATTGCCTCTTTAAAAGCAACCAAAATAACATCAACCTCGCGCGCGAGTAACTTTGTTGTAACGCCGGGGAAGGCATTTTGCTCGTGAATGAGGGTTTTTATGCCCATCTTTGCTGCCGCACGAACAACGGGACCGCTAACGTAGCCACCCGTTCCGACAACGACATCCGGGTTAAACTTTTTTATGATCTGTCTGGCGCGTCTGTCTGCTGACATAAGATACCAGACTGCTTTTATGTTGCTTTTTATAGCCTTTGGTTTAAAGCTTCTTTCAATTCCGCGCACCTTTATAGGTGCAAAATCAAATTTTGCCTGCGGAACAAATTTTGCTTCCATTCCCCAAGGGGTTCCCGCAAAGAGAATTTCCGCGTCTTTATGATGCTCTTTGACAGATGTTGCAATGGCAAGGGCAGGGTTTATGTGCCCTCCTGTTCCGCCTGCTGCAAAAAGAATTCTCATATTCTGTCCCCTCTTGTATCGTTAATTTTTCTCCATATTAGAGTGGCGCGAAACGTTTAACACCACGCCGATTTCAGCAAGCAGGATTAGAAGCGCCGAGCCGCCGTAGCTGAAAAATGGAAGCGGAATTCCCGTGTTGGGAACGCTTTTTGTAACAACGGCTACGTTGAGAATAGTCTGAAGGCCAATCTGCGAAACAACACCGATTACAAGCAAAGTTCCAAATTTATCCTTGGCCTTTGAGGCGATTACAAACCCTCTCCACACAAGCAAGGCAAAAAGGATAAGAATAATGGTCGCTCCGACAAAACCAAGCTCCTCGCAGACTATAGCAAAAATAAAGTCATTCTGAGGCTCAGGTATATAGAGATATTTCTGCCTTGAATTGCCGATGCCAAGACCCATAAGTCCGCCCGAGCATATAGCGTAAAGCGCCTGAATATTCTGAAAGCCTGCGCCGCGTGCATCAACAAACGGATCAATAAAGACCTCTATTCTTGACCAAACACTGTCCAACAGTCCAAGGAAATAAGCGGCGACAGCCGCAATGCCTGCACAGCCGCCGGCTAAACCAAACCATCTGAGCTTTGTTCCTCCGATAAGCATCATAACGGCGCAGATCATCGCTATAAGAATACCGCCCGAAAGGTGTCTTTCAAAAAGAACCAGCGGCACAACAGTTAATATAATTGGCAAAAAAGGAAGAACTCCGCCCTTGAAGGTATCCATTTTTTTAAAGTTAAGGGATATAAGGTGAGCAAATGTTACGATAACAGCAAACTTTGCAATCTCTGACGGCTGAATAGTTCCTACAACAGGAACGGGAATCCAGCGATGAACGCCATTAACTGCAGGGCAGAAATAAACCACGATAAGAAGAACAACGGTAACCGCAAGAATAGGAAACGCGAAGCGGTGCAGAATGTGATAATCCACCACATAGGCAATAAAGAGCATTGCCGCTATTCCGACTACCGCAAAGATAAGCTGCTTCTTTATATAGTAAAAGCTGTCGCCCTCACGATAGAAGGCGTCAACATAGCTTGCTGAGAAAAGCATTATAAGTCCTATTGTGAGGATAACAAGCACAAGAAGCAGAAAGGTTAGGTCTATCTTGCCGCGGCTTTTTTTCTCTTTCCTTTTGAAAAGTGCCAAGCTGCACCCTCCCTTAGTTTACTAAATTTACTACCGATAAGACTGCAATAACGCTGAAAACAAGCGTTACCGCCGAAAATGTGAAAACGATCTTTTCCTCGTTCCAGCCGCACATTTCAAAATGATGATGAATGGGGCTCATTTTGAAAATTCGTTTTCCGTGTGTCAGCTTAAAATATGTTACCTGAAGCATTACAGAGCCTGCTTCAATAAGATAAATAATTCCAAAGAATAACAATAATAACGGCTGATGAATTCCAAAAGCAAGAGCTACAACAAGTCCGCCGAGGAACATTGAACCGGTATCTCCCATAAAGACCTTTGCGGGATGGAAATTATAAATGAGAAATCCTAAACATCCACCCGCCAATGCAGCGGCAAGAACATTCATAGAATAGGCACGCAATATCGCCGTTACAGCCATAAAGCCAAGCGCCGCAACAAAGGTTACACTCGATGCAAGCCCGTCAATTCCATCGGTAAGATTAACGGCGTTTACAAAGCCGACGATCATAACAACAGCAAAGGGATAATACAAAAATCCGAAATCAAGCGAGCCAATAAACGGAAACCACACTGTTGTCGTACTATCTCCGCTAAAGAACACAATCAAAAGATAAACAACGGCAATAGCTATTTGTCCCACCATCTTCTGAGATGCGGTAAGACCTAAGTTGCGCTTTTTAACGACCTTTACATAGTCATCAATAAAGCCAAGCGCGGCAAAACCGAGTGCCATAATAAGTCCCGCTATAAAACGCATATATTCCGTTTTGTAACTATCGTCTGTGGTTACAAGCAGGATAAAGCCGATCACAGAGGCAACCACTATTCCTAAAATAAACATAAGGCCGCCCATCGTGGGTGTTCCCTCTTTTGATTTGTGCCAATTGGGGCCTATTTCTAAAATAGTCTGCCCATATTTAAGCTTTTTTAAAAAGGGAATAAGAAAATGTCCCGAAACAGCCGTTACCGCGAAACTGATTATAGCCGCCACAATAACAATATAATTCACGCTCTGTCGCTCCTTTTATTATTCACCGAGCTTGCTATGCAAACCCTCTATAATTTTTTCAAACTTCATACTATGGCTTGCTTTAAAGAGAACACAGTCACATTGCTTTAGTTCTTTTAAAAGAAACTCAACGACCTCTGCCCTGCCTTCAAACCAAACGCCTTTTTTTCCTGCCGCCGCCGCAATGTCCATAGCCTCTGTACCCTGACAGACAACAAGGTCGCATTTTTCTGCGGCGTACTGGCCAACCTTTATATGCTCGCTCTTTGATATCTCTCCAAGCTCAAGCATATCGCCCAAGACCGCAACCGCTCTTGTTTTTTTAAGGGTCGCAAGAACATCAAGCGAGGCTATCATACTTGTCGGGCTTGCGTTATAGCAGTCCTCGATAAAGGTCATATTATTACACTCTGTTATCTTCTGGCGCATTCCCGACGGCACATAGGACAAAAGTCCTTTTTTTATCTGCTCGCCGCTAAGCCCCATAACAACGCCTACTGCTGCCGCGACTAACGCATTCTGCACATTGTGAATTCCAACGGCGGGCAAAAATGCCTCGGTTAAAAAGTGACCGCCTGCATTTATTTTAAAGGTAGAGCCGTTTACGCTCTCACAAATATCGCTTGCAGAAACATACGCATCGTTGCCCTCGGCGCTGCATCTTATAACGCGATGCTCGCCGAGCTCGTAAATTCCGCCAAGAATATCGTTATCGGCATTTATAATAAGCGGAGCATCACTTGCCATCGACTCTAAAATCTCAAGCTTTGCCTCTAAGATGTTCTGTCTTGTCTTTAAATACTCAATATGAGAAACACCGATATTGGTTATTACCGCTATATCGGGGCGGACAACTCGGGTAAGGGCGGAAATTTCGCCTGCGTGGTTCATTCCCATTTCTATTACTGCAGCCTTATCGTCCTCGCTAAGAGAGAAAACGGTTATGGGCACGCCGATATGGTTATTGAGGTTGCCTTGAGTTTTGCCGGTTTTGACCGCCGCCGACAAAACTGCGGCAATCATATCCTTTGTAGTTGTTTTTCCAACGCTTCCAGTTACGCCGACCACCGACATTTCAAGCATTCTTCGGTAGCCTGCCGCAAGGCTCAAAAGAGCTTTATAGCTGTCCTCAACTATTATCAGAGGAATATCCTCGCTATAGCACTCCGCACCCCTCTCTGAAAGGACTGCGACTGCGCCTTTTTTCACTGCATCAAGCGCAAAATCGTGTCCGTCAAACCTTTCGCCTTTAAGGGCCACAAAAAGCGAGCCTTCCTTTACTTCTCTTGTGTCGGTTGTAACCGAGGTTACAACTGCGTCGTGCGCGTTTTTTAGGCTGCCGCCTGCAAACTGTGCTGCTCTGTCAAGTGATAATCTCATAGTTTATCTCCTAAAGGGTTTTACTGTACCTCATCTTTACTTAAGAATGTAACCTCTATAACAGTTCCGACCGGAACTTGTTCACCCGCTGCTATGCTCTGCTTAGAGGAGAGGCAGCCGCTCTGGTCAATACCGCCGCCCGTAATCTTTGCGTTAAGTCCAAGAGCGCCAAGCCTTGTGCTTACTTCTGTTGCTGTCAAGCCGATAAGATTTGGCACGGTTACTGTTTTATCAGCGGTATTATCCTCTGTGTAGATCACCACGCTGCCGCCTCTGGGAATACTCTCTCCCGCGGCAGGAACCTGCCTTACAACCTTATCACCGGAGCCCATAATAGTTCCTTGCAGGCCGTATTTCTGAAGCGCCGCAACACCCATATGTGCGGTTTTTCCAACGATATTGGGAACAGTTACATTAACCTTTGCAAGCTCCTCTGCAGTGTACTCAGGTTCAATGCCAAGATACGGAAGAACATCTCCCAAGATACTTCCGCAAACGGGAGCAGCAACGGCCGAGCCGTAAATTTCGCCCGCTCTCGGCTCATCAATGATAACTAAACAGGCAACCTGCGGGTCATCTGCGGGGGCAAAACCGAGGAAAGACATAATATAGTCTTCGCTTTCACCCTCGGCATAGACCTTGTCAAGTTTTTCTGATGTACCTGTTTTACCGCCTATTCGGTAACCCATTATGTATGCATTCTTACCCGTTCCCTCTGAAACGACCCTTTCAAGCATAAGCGCAAGCTTGCTTGAGGTCTCTTCTGAAATTACTTGTCTTTTTATCTGCGAATCGATATTTTCTATAACCGAGCCGTCACTATCAAGAATTTGTTTTACAACATGCGGAGTGACAAGGTTTCCGCCGTTGACCGCCGCCGAAACGGCAGTAATTATCTGAATCGGTGTAATCTTAAAGGACTGACCCATCGAGGAGGAAGCAAGGTTAACGGCGTTTTGCAGTGTAGACTCACTGTGTGTAATACTTGTAGCTTCACCGGGAAGGTCAATTCCCGTTTTTTCGGTAAGCCCGAACGCCTGCAGGTACTTATAAAACAGCTTTCCTCCAAGCCTTGAGCCAACCGTCATAAAAACAGGGTTGCAGGAATTCATAATTCCGTCCGAAAAGCTTTCTGTTCCGTGGCCGCTGGTTTTCCAGCAGTGAATGCTTCTGTCGCCTACTTTGTAAGCACCTGTGCATACAAAGCTTTCCCCATCCTTTACAACGCCCTCCTCAAGCGCCGCGGCGGCGGTTATTATCTTGAAAACCGAGCCCGGCTCGTAGGGGTCTGAAATAACTTTGTTTCTCCATTGCTGATTTTGAAGCTTTGCGGTCTCGGCAGTTTTTTCATCACCGGAAAGCTGTGCAAGCTGCTCTTTAAGCGAACTGTCATAAATAGTAAAGGGGTCATTCAGGTTGAAATCGCCCTTTGTGGACATCGCGAGAACTTCGCCCGTATTGACATCCATAACGATTGCGGCAGCTCTGTTATTAACCTTTTGCTCCTTAACCGCAGTTTCAAGATGCTTATCAACATAATACTGTATATTCAAGTCAATGGTTAGAACAAGGCTGTTTCCGTCAACTGCCTCAATGCGCTTTTCGTACTCAAACGGCATATCTGTTCCCCATGCGTTTTTTGCACTTACGACTCTGCCGTCAGTTCCCTTAAGATAGCTGTCATAATAAGCTTCGATACCCGTAAGGCCTTGGTTATCAGTTCCTGTAAAGCCTATAACCGTAGAGGCGAGGTTGTCATATGGGTAATAACGTTTGGTATCCTCGTCAAGACCGATTGCCGAAATATCATATTCATCGCAGAAAGCACGGATCTCGTCCGCCTTATCCTTTTCAATCTTACGTTTCACATATTCGTAATAGGTGTTTTTCTGAGTTTTATTATAAACGGTTTCTCTGTCAACGCCGAGAATTTCAGAAAGCTTATCGGCAATAAGGTTTGCTTCCTCGTCATCATCAATATAAACCGGCGATAGATATGCGGTCCAAACAGTCGCACTCTGGGCAAGAATATTCATATTGCTATCGTAAATAGTTCCTCTTTTTGCCGCTATGGTGCTATCACGAAGTTGCTGCTGGGTTGCCTTTTCGCGATAGTCATCGCCGCCTGCAACCTGCAAAAAGAAAAGGCGGCCTGTCATAAGGATAAAACCGACAAGTATTATAAATACAAGCAGTATATTTATACGCCTTTTCATTCTGACTGTGGGTTGTTTTGCCAAGAAAGTTCCTCCCAACCAAGCTTTTTGCCCTCTAAAAGTAAATTAAGAGCCGCAGGTTTTTCCATATTTTGTAGTAGAGCGGTTAGCCCCGCAAAAATATGTCCTCGGCTCTTTTGACTTCTTTATGTTTTTGATTAGAAAATGTTTTTAAAGAAATCTCCGATTTTTTCAAAAACATTGCGCTCGTCAGCGAGCACCTCGATCTTATCACCCTGATTTACCTCGATGCATTCAACCTGAAGCTTATCCGCTTGATACATGCCGAGAGCAAGCGCCTTTTCCTCAATATTGCCGCGCGACATAATTGCATCAAGCTCGCTATCAAGCCTTACCTGCTCACTCTGCAGGGTGGTGATCTCCTTATTGACTCTTGTTATTGCCGCGGTGGTTTCTGTTATCATAACGCGGGTGTAGATCATATAAGCGCAAATAAAAACCGATACAATTGCAGTAATTGTTAAAAGAGCAGGAGAAACCTTCGATAAAACTGCAGGCTTCTTAGCTTTTCCTTTAACAACCTTAAGCTTAGGTGCGGATTTTGTGTCGGGTTTGCGTTTTGTTTCAAATCTCGACAGATCGTAAGCTACGCCGCTGTTCATCATTTTTTCTCCTTTCCTTTAAACTTCCGTGTATCTTAGAGCTTTTCAAAAACTCTCAGTCTTGCACATTTACTTCTCGGGTTTTGCTCCTGTTCCTCGGCAGCAGGTTCTATTGCCTTATTAGGAGTCATTTTGCCTTTGGGGGTGTTTCCGCACACGCAAATGGGGAAATCCTTGGGGCAGGTGCAACCCTGACACCATTCTTTATACTTTTGTTTAACTATTCTGTCCTCAAGCGAATGGAAGGTTATTATCGCAAGCCTTGCGCCTGAGCTGAGCCTTGAGAAAATATCATCAAGGGTGTTTTTAAGGTGTTCAAGCTCGCCGTTTACCTCTATTCTTATCGCCTGAAAGGTTCTTTTGCAGGGATTCTTTTCCCTTTTTGCCGCCGCAGGCATTGCGCCCTTTATTATCTCGGCAAGCTCCAAAGTTGTTTCGATTGGCTTTTTCTGCCTCTCTCTTACTATCGCCGCTGCAATTTTTCTTGCGAACTTTTCTTCTGAATATGTATAGATTATCTTGGAAAGCTCCGCTTCGCTGTATTCGTTTACAACGTCCTTTGCGCTCTTTCCCGTTTTGCTCATTCTCATATCGAGCGGCGCATCATTTCTAAAGGAAAAACCGCGCTCGGCACAGTCAAGCTGAAAGGAGGAAACCCCCAAGTCCAGAAGCATGCCGTCTATTTTATCTATATTCAGTTTATCGAGCAAGCAGACTATTTCGCTGTAGTTTGTGTGATAAACGCTCGCCTGAGGATATTCTTTTAATCTCTCGCTTGCAGTTTTTACGGCATCGGGATCACGGTCAAGACAGAGGAGCCTTCCGCCCTTTTTATAATCGAGCCTTTTTGCTATCTCCTTTGAGTGACCCGCTCCGCCGACTGTTCCGTCAACATATATTCCGGCGGGATCTATCTTAAGTGCATCTAAGCACTCGGCAAGCATAATCGGCTTATGAACAAATTCCATATTCCGCCCTCAGACCTAAAAGTCAAGCTGCGTCAGCACATCGGCAACGCTTTCCGGTGTGATGCTGTTATACATATTGTCGTAATTATCACTGTTCCAAAGCTCAACCTTTGAGTTCATACCCACAAAGATTACCTCTTTGTCAAGCCCTGCATGCTCTATAAGCTCGTTTGAAATAAAAACTCTTCCCTGCTTGTCCGGACTAAGTAAGCAGGCTGAACCAAAAAGCCAGCTCTTGACCTGACGAACCTTTGCCTCAGGGAAGCTTTTAAGGCTTTCGCTAAGTCGCTTCCACTCCTCCTCTGAATAGGCACAGAGGCATTTATCAAAAAGGCTCTTGGCAAGAACGATGTTCTCGCCCATATCTTTTCTGAAATTCGCAGGGAAAATAATTCTTCCGTTTGCGTCTATCGTATTTTTAAACTTACCGATGAGCATCTTTCCCCGCTCCTTTCGTCTTTATTGTGGAAAACTGTGTGGAAAATGTGGAAATCCACCTTTTTTCACCTTTTGCCACCTATTTACACCTATTATACACTCACATACCACCAAAGTCAAGGGGTTGAGAAAAAAATTTAGGTCATTTTTTAAGGTAATTTTTTACTTTTTTCGCAACACAAAAATAAGTCGAAAACCGCAATATATAGCGGTTTTCGACCGATTTAAGCAAAGCTTGCCACAAGTCATTTTATAAACCTCGCGCCGACCGAGCAAATCATGCTTTAAAATTCTTATAATCAAAGTATTTATACTTCTTTTCTTTCAAAATATGTGTTGCAAGTTGTGACTAAATATGGTATGATATATTATGAAAATTTATGTCTAAAAAACAAGAAACGAGGAATACAAAATGAGGAACACGACAAGGCGTTATATTGCCGCATTTATGGCAGTTGTAATGTCCATAAGCCTTAGCTTTGGCTTAAGGCTATCTGCGCAGGCCGCCGGCAATGTAGACTATGTTTATGCAGGTACATATATCAAAAACTGGGGCATTCGCGGAGAACTTGCAACTTTCCTTTCACCCAACGCAGAAGAATTTTATGACGATAATAACATTACTCTTGATGAGCTTCTCGCACTTGATGGAAGCAGTAACGAGGAAAATGTTTCCTCAAGCGCACTTTACAAAAAACTGCAGAGCATTATGAAGTCAAATCACTCGTATATTACTTCATATGACGCCACAAGACAGTTGTTTCAGTACACTGATTGCCAGAACAGCGGCAAGACAAGCAGTAAAATCTCTTCCTTCTATTCGGGCAAAGAGATCGGGCCTTCTTGGGACAGCGGCAGTACGTGGAACCGCGAGCACACCTGGCCCAACAGCAAGGGCGATGCGGCAGGCAACGGAGAAAATGATATTATGATGTTAAGGCCCACCGCGTCAAGCGAAAACGGCAGCCGTGGTAACAAGGCATACGGAGAAAGCAGCAGTTACTATAATCCCAACACCGAGTCGAGCGGAAAGTATGACCTTCGCGGAGATGTTGCCCGAATCATACTCTATCAATATGTCCGTTGGGCGTGCACCAATACCGGTTCAAAGTATAATCCTAATGGCATTTTTGGCACAAATGGCGTTTTCGAAAGCAAAGAAGTGCTGCTTAAGTGGATGGAAGATGACCCCGTTGATACATGGGAGCTTGGCAGAAACGACTCGGTAGAGTCCATCACAGGCACAAGAAATGTATTCGTCGACTATCCTGAGCTCGCTTTTGACCTCTTTAACGAAGAGGTTCCCAGCGACTACAAAACCCCATCAAGCTCGACCACTTCAAGCGGCTACAAAATCACTGCTACCTCAAACAACACCGCTTGGGGTACGGTTTCAGTAAACAAAAATACCGTTTTTGCTACTTCAAAAAACGGGTATGAGGCGGTTGATTTTACCATAGTAAGCGGCAATGCTACGGTTGAAAGAACAGGCGACGAGTTCGTGCTCGACACCAATGGTAATGTTACCATTCAGATAAACTTTGCGCCCATAAAAACAGTCACCTTTGTTGAGGACGGCGCGAGCGCAAGAACAATGAATAAATATCAGAACGGTACTATTGCACTCCCCTCTCACAAGACCGCAATTAAAATGGGCTATACATTTTTAGGCTGGTCTGCCGCCGCTGTCAAGGACACCGATAAAAAACCCGCGTTCCTTAATGTCGGAGACGATTACAAGGTCAGCGAAGATGCCACGCTCTATGCCCTCTACTCAAAGAAGCAAGACAATAAGGTTGTATATTTTACAAGCACATCTACAACAAGCACGCCTTCAACCGAAAACTCCTCAAGCAAAAACGAGCAGAGTGTAAGCAGCAATCCCGCAAATAACACTACGAGCAGCAAGCCCTCAGGCAGTACCGCAAGCAAAAATGAGCAAAGCACAAGCGACACGCCCACAAGCAATACGTCAAGCAAGGGCGAGCAGACTGCAAGCAGCAATCCCATCGGAAACACCTCAAGCAATGACAAACTGAATGTAGACAGCGAAAGCATAAGCGAAAACGAGCAGGATTTAACCGATATTCAAGAAAATTCTGTTATCGTTGACCTTTCGGAGTCTGCAATCGTTAAAGCGGACCTCTTTGAGTCTGCCGCCGATAAGCAGGTCCCGCTGGTGCTTCAGGCAGAAAGCTACACCTGGAATTTTGAAAAGCTTTTATTCTCGGATGACGACAAGGTCAAGGATTTTGATGCTACCATTTATGTAGGCGACGAGGTAAGCGAAGGACACAAAAGCATTATCAAGGATGCGGCTAAGGGCAAGAGCTTCTTACCCATCAGCTTTGCGCACAGCGGCACTCTTCCCGCAAAAGCAACCGTCACGATCAATGTTGACGAAGCGCTTGCAGGAAGGGAAGTTGAAGTGTATTCCGTTACCGAAGGCGGCAGCGCAGTTCTTGAGTGCAAGATAACCGTTTCAGACAATGCAACCTTAAGCTTTAAGACCGAGCGCACTTCTCTTTACTTTGTTACCGAGTCGGTTTCAGATAACGACGCATCACTTTTATGGCTCTGGATCGTTATTGCAATTGCTTTAGCCGGCGGTGCAGTTGTTGTTTTCATACTTTACAAAAAGAAAATCATCTTTGAAAAGGTATAGGATTTCTAAATAAAAAGGTCAGGTTTTATTCAAACCCGACCTTTTACTTTTTAATAAAACAGAGAAAACAGCGGGAGCTATCTCCCGCTGTCAACATTTTGCTTATTCCTGAGGTACGCCCATTCTCTTGTTTCTTAAGGTCGTTCTGGTCTGCTTAACCTCGGTTGCGCTTCTGACCAAAACCTCCTCGGCATTCTTTAAGATCTCGTCTGCAAAATCGTTTGCAGCCTGACGAACCTCTCTTGATTTCTGGTGCGCCTGCGAAAGAATGTCGTTAGCGCGGTTCTGAGCCTGAATAACAAGCTCATCCTTATTAACAATGGATTTTGCTCTTTCCTCGGCATTGCGGATTATATCCTCCGCCTCCTGCTTAGCGATTGCGATAATTTCGCCCCTATCTGCAACGATAGCCTTTGCCTGACGAATTTCCTGCGGAAGATTCATACGGATATCGTCGATAAGATCCCTCGCTTTCTGCGAGTCGATAAGGCATTTACCGCCCGTAAGCGGCATTTTCACAGCGTCCTCGAACATATCGTCGAGTAAATCTACCATATCGTCCACATTCATTATTCGTTTCCTCCTTTGTTATATTTTTTAAGCACATTATGAACGTCATCTAAAATCTCAGGCGGTACAAAGGGAGATATATCTCCCCCGAAAAGCGCCACCTGACGCACCATACTCGAGCTTAAATACATATTCTCTGCCGACGATGTTAAAAACACCGTTTCAAGCCCGGGGTACAGCTTTTTATTTGTAAGCGCCATCTGAAATTCGTACTCGAAGTCAGACATTGCTCTAAGTCCCTTTACAATGGCAGTTGCGCCTGCATTTTTAGCATAATCGGCAAGCAGGCCGCAGTAGGAATCAATCTCAATATTATCGCTTTTTCCAAGCGCCTTTTCAATCAAAACACGGCGCTCCTCAATATCGAAGGTATGATTTTTATTAGGATTAGTCAAAACAAGAACAATAACCTTATCAAAAATCTTTGCGGCGCGGCGGATAATATCAACGTGGCCGCGGGTTATGGGATCAAAGCTTCCCGGACAGATTGCAAGATTCATTTTGTCTTTCACCTTTGGTTAGTAAATTTCGGTTTCAGCGGTTTTTGCGCGATATAGTGCAAGTTCGGTTTTTCCGTATCTATAGCGGCGGCGAAGCTCAAACTCACCGGCGCTCTCGGGCAAAACCTCGCCCTTGGGGATTTCGCAGATGATGGCACCGCTCTCACTCGTTATCTTTGCCACCTTGTCAAGAATGGGAACAATAAGGTCGTCACGATAAGGCGGGTCCATAAAAACTATGTCAAACTTCTTGCTGCAAAAGCTCACGAAATCACTTACGCTCTGCATATAGACCTCAGCTTTATCTGAAAGGCCGAGTTCTTTGAGGTTCTGACGGATACAATCAGTAGGCTTTCTGCCCATATCGACAAAAATCGCCCTTTCGGCTCCGCGGCTTAGCGCCTCAATTCCCATCTGCCCGCTGCCTGCAAACAGATCAAGGAAATGCGCTCCGTCAAGCTCAAACTGGATTATGGAAAAAAGCGCCTCTTTAACCTTATCAGAGGTAGGCCTAGTGTCAAGACCCTCAGGCGTTACAAGCCGCCTGCCCTTTTTATCTCCTGCAATTACTCTCACAGCCTGTTTCTCCTTTGAGTTACTCATATATATTATCCGTCAAAAACGCTTCTTTGTCAACACATAAATTTATTCTGGCAGAATTTTGCAGACAATATTCTGTTGGTTTTTCAAAAACGCTCTTGTTAAGCTCAAAAAAATATTGTATACTAAATTAGCAGACCACAAAAAAGGAGGCGGCGAGCCATTGAAAAAGGTTGACCTTTATACCGACGGCGCTTGCAGCGGCAACCCGGGCCCAGGCGGCTGGGGAGCAATTCTTAAATACGGCAGGATTGAAAAGGAACTGTGCGGCGGTCAGGCGCAGACCACCAACAACCGAATGGAGCTGACCGCCGCAATAGAAGGGCTTTCTGCCCTTAAAGAGCCCTGCGCAGTTACTCTTTATTCCGACTCTAAGTACTTGGTTGACGGAATGGAAAAGGGCTGGGCGCGCTCCTGGCAGAAAAACGGCTGGAGAAAGGCCGACAAAAAGCCTGCCTTAAACCCTGATTTGTGGGAAAGGCTTATCGAGCTTTTTGACACCCACTCGGTTACTCTCGTTTGGGTCAAGGGGCACGCGGGACACCCTTATAACGAGCGGTGTGACGCGCTTGCCGTTTCATTTTACCAAAACTTAAAGTAGGTTTTTTAATATGCTAAACAAAAAAACTGTTATGCTGGCGCTTTCGGGCGGTGTCGACTCGTCGGTCTGTGCCGAGCTACTCAAAAGGGACGGTTTTGATGTAAAGGCCGTTGTTATGCAGATGAGCGATGCACACGGTGACACCGTAGAGGCAGCAAAAACCGTTGCTGACAGCCTTGGTATACCCCTCACCGTTTTAGATCTAAGAAAAGAATTTAAGGAAAATGTCATAAACCCTTTCATAGACGATTATGTGAATGCACGCACCCCTAACCCCTGCATTATCTGCAATCCGCGTGTTAAATTTTATCACCTTTTAAAGACGGCAGACGAGCAGGACTGCGACAAAATCGCAACAGGGCATTATGCGAAAATCGGTTATGAGAACGGTCGTTATTTTGTGAAAAAATCCGACTCTGTAGAGCGCGACCAGTCCTATATGCTTTACAGACTTGAACAGGATGTTTTATCGAGGCTTATACTGCCTTTGGGCGTATTAGGAAAGGACTATGTTCGCAAGACGGCACGCGACCTTTTGCTTTCCTCTGCCGACGCGCCCGACAGTCAGGAAAACTGCTTTATTCCCGATAACGACTACGCCGCGTATATAAAGGCGCAAGGCATAGAGTGCGCCGAGGGCGATTTTATTTCTCCCGAGGGCAAAATTGCAGGACGACACAAGGGCATTATTCACTACACGGTAGGTCAGCGAAAAGGACTTGGAATTGCGCTTGGCCAGCCTGTTTTCATTAAAAAAATCGATGCCGACACAAACCGCATATATCTTGCCTACAACGGCGGTCAGCTTACTGATAAAATTCTTGTACGCGACTGCGTTTATATGCTTAAAGAAGGCATAAATGAGCCGACTCGCGCCGAGGTTAAAATACGCTCAGCCGCAAGGGCCGAGAGCGCAGTTATCACTCCGCTTGAGAACGGTTATGCTGAGGTTTTATTTGATGCCCCCGTCAAAGCGGCAGCACCCGGGCAATCGGCGGTTTTTTATGTTGGAGATGCGGTTTTGGGCGGCGGATTTATTGTTTAAATTGTAAATTTCCCTGCGAGCAATTGCATATTTCGACAGTTTGTGTTAAACTAAAATTTAAAGATACTTTTTAAGCGAGAGATGAATGGTATGAGTAACATTTCTTCAAAGAAAAAAAGAGAAGAACAAAAAGTAAAAAATATAATAACGATTGTTGTCTGTGCTCTGTTTATTGCAGTGCTGGGCCTCGCAATTTTTCTAACCGGCTTTGACTGGCACACCGAAAACATCTTCGGCGGCTTTGCCCCTGTCGGAACATCGGCGAGCATCAACGGCGCTATCCCGGAATCGAGCGAAAAAGCGGAATGGGATTATTTTGATGACACCGTTTTTGTCGGCGACTCGATAAGCTACGGAATTGCATCCTACAAATATCTGAGCTTTGACCACGTTTTTGCAAAGATCGGTCTGCATCAGGGAACAGCGCTCTCATCGAGCTGTGTTTACACCTCAAAAACCCAGAGCTACACTATTGCAGAGGCGCTTAAAATGGCTAAACCCGGCAAGGTTATAGTAACCCTTGGAATTAATGCAATTTACAACTACAATCACGATTCTTTCTACAGTCAGTACGAGGAGCTTATAAACAAAATAAAGGCAGCAACACCCGACAGTAAGATCATAATTCAGTCAATATTTCCTGTTGCTGAGTACTGGGCAAACAATATGGGCAAACCTGATTACAACAAGTACATTGCCTATGCAAACCAAAAGCTTTATGACCTTGCAAGCAAAAACGATTGCTATTTCCTTTACACCTACGAGACACTTACTGATGACAACGGCTATCTTTTAACCGAATATTCAGGCGACGGAATACATTTGAGCCGCGACGGATACACTGCTGTTTTCGACTATATCCTCACCCACCCAATAGTGAGCAGCGGATATTTTACAGAAATCGGAGCAATTACTCCCCCTGTTGTTTACAGCAGCAATTCCTCTACAGTTTCTATGCCGGATCTTTCTACATCGAGTTCCCCCATTACATCAGGTCTTAGCTCAAATGAGAGCAGTGAAATCACCAGCGGACTCAGTACATCAGAAGAGGCATCCTCCGAAACCGAGAGCGGCTTAGCCTCATCAGACGTTTCGTCGGACGAATCTTCCTCAAGGTCATCATCTGATGAAAGCGGTGTCGAAGCAGACGCAAGCACAAGTTCAGAAACGGAGACATCATCTGAAGAGCAACAAGGATCTTCCTCAGAAACAACTACAACCTCTTCAAAATCAGACAAACAAAGTTCAGAAAACGCGGAATAACAGCAAGGTTTAAATTATCACGACAATATCGCGTCGGGAGGCCTTATGAAAAAACAAAATGCTATCTATAAGCTTTACAAGCGTTTTGAAGTCCCTATTAAGTATGCTCTTTTTGGGATAGGCACAGGCATAATCAACTTTGGGATATTCTTTTTCGGAACAGAGCTGGTGCGTGACCCCAATAAAGTTTTCCTATCTTTGCAATGGTGGCAGATAGTAAACGCGGCGGCCTGGCTTGCGGCAAACATTTATTCTTTTTATGTAAACCGCCGATTTGTTTTTAAATCGACCTCGCAGAGCTTCGGAGCGCTGCTTAAAGAAATTGCCGTGTTTTTCGGTATTCGCTTTGTTTCGTTTTTTATCTCGACCTATATTATGTATCTCATCATCAACAACGTTGAGCTTGACCACCAGCTTGCCAAAATGGCGGGCGTTGTTATCGAGATTGCGCTAAACTATTTTACCTGCAAAATATTTGTTTTCAAAAACAAAAAAGCCGAGTAACGGAGACACTTCGTAAAGAAGTAGTCTCCGT
>CAZDSQ010000033.1:0-20942 GCA_964508295.1 uncultured Oscillospiraceae bacterium
CGCCGCGAGGGCGCTCCCTTTCTTTCGTCAAAGAAAGGAAGCAAAGAAGACTTAAGAGGGGGAGGTCATCCTCCCCCTCACTCGTTGGAAACTACGGTTTATCGTAATTGCGTTTCACTAGCAAGTTTTATTTAAGTTTGTTTATAGGTTTATATTTACTCTGTTAGATACAAAGTAATTATGCGAAACGAGCGTGTTAAAACAATTAAGTCTGTTTCGACGAGTTCACCCCTACACACGACAAGGGGCTTCGCCCCTTGACCCCCACATACAGTCAAAAAACTTGTTCGTTTTTTGGAATAAAAGAGCGTTTGTCCTCATAAGCATATACAAACGAATGTGTGGACGGAGGAAAAACAATGACAAACAGCAGTATATATCAGGATATAGCCACCCGCACGGGAGGCGACATTTACATAGGCGTGGTCGGCCCTGTCAGAACGGGCAAGTCGACCTTGATAAAGCGGTTTATGGAAACCTTGGTCGTTCCCAACATAGAGAGCAAATTTTCGCGTGAGCGGGCAACAGACGAGCTTCCGCAGGCATCGGCGGGGCGCACCATAATGACGACCGAGCCCAAATTTATTCCCGAGGACGCTGTCAAGATAACCCTTGACAACTCGGCGCAGCTTAACGTGCGAATGATCGACTGCGTTGGCTACATTGTTCCCAGCGCCCTCGGCTACATAGAAGACGAACAGCCGAGAATGGTTATGACACCTTGGTTTGACAGCGCCGTTCCCTTTAACATGGCGGCAGAAATAGGAACTCAAAAGGTTATCCGCGAGCATTCAACAATAGGCCTTGTTGTTACAACAGACGGCTCCATCTCCGAAATTCCCCGCGAGGAATATGCTGAGGTTGAAGCGCGGGTTATCGGCGAGCTTAAAGAAATAAACAAGCCGTTCGTTGTGCTCCTTAATAGCGCTCACCCCGCCAATGCAGAAACCTTACGTCTTGCAGAACAGCTCACAGAGAAATACGGCGTTTCGGTTATCCCCATTAGTTGCAACGAAATTTCTGAGGAGGACATAAAGAACATCCTTTCGCAGATCTTATCAGAGTTTCCTGTTCAGGAGATTAGCCTGCAGATGCCGCTGTGGATAAACACCCTGCCCGTAGGTCACCCCATCAAAAAGGCTGTTTTTGAAAAAATACGCGAGGCGGCCGACAACATCGAAAAAATCTCTGACATTGACGGCGCCATCCCCGCCCTTTCCGACTGTGAATACATAAACCGCGCCTACATTTCTTCTATCGACTTAGGAAGCGGAAGTGCAGTTGTTTCTGCCGAGGTTTGCCCCGAGCTGTTCTTTAAGATTTTAGGCGAGATTTCGGGGCTTGAAATTTCTGACGAGGGCGAACTTTTAGAGCAGATAATCTCGCTCTCGAAAATCAAGCGGGAATACGACAAGATAAAGCCTGCTCTTGACGAGGTCAACGCAACCGGCTACGGAATCGTTATGCCGCAGATCGACGAACTTACCCTCGCCGAGCCCGAGATAGTGCGGCAGGGCGGAAAATACGGCGTGCGCCTTTCGGCATCTGCTCCCTCTATCCACCTTATGCGAGCCGACATCAACGCCGAAGTTTCCCCCATTGTCGGCAGCGAAAAGCAGTCCGAGGAGCTTGTTATGTACCTCTTAAAAGAGTTCGAGGAAAACCCCAAGGACATCTGGAAATCCAACATCTTTGGTAAATCCCTACACGAGCTTATTAACGAGGGCCTGCACAACAAGCTTTACCGTATGCCCACCGATGCCCGAATGAAGCTACAGGAGACCATAGAGCGCATTATAAACGAGGGTTGCGGCGGACTTATCTGCATTATCCTTTAAAAGAAAAAAGCTTTCTGCATTAAGCAGAAAGCTTTTCCTTTTTATCCTTTGTAAAAACGTACTGGACCAAAACCATAAGAATAACAAGCGCGATACCTACAATATCGGTAACAAGCTCGGGGATTACAAGCATCAGTCCTGCGCCGACAAGTAGAATTCTTTGCCAGATAGGCGTTTTGTGATGCATATAGCCGACCATACCTGCCGAGATACTGTAAATACCTATAAGCGAGGTTGTGACAATTCTGATAACATCGATAACCGAGGGATTGCCGATTACAAGGAGCATTTCGGGGCTATAAGCAAATATATAAGGCACAATAAACGCGGTTATGGCGAGCTTAGTTGCCGTTATTCCCGTCTTAAGCGGGTTTGACTTGGCGATAGCCGAGCCTGCATAAGCTGCAAGGGCAACAGGCGGGGTTATATCGGCAACGATACCGAAATAGAAAACGAACATATGAGCCGCCAAAACGGGTATGCCCATTTTTACGAGAATAGGAGCGGTGATGGTTGCCATTATAACATAGTTCGCAGTTGTGGGGACGCCCATTCCGAGAACTATGCAGCAAAGCATAGTGAGGAAGAGCGCAATAAAGGTTCCTTTTTCAGCAAGAGGAACTATAGTCGCAATAAGGGTTGAGCCGAGGGCGGTCATAGAAACAACACCCGAAATAATTCCCGCAACACCGCAGGCGGCGGCAACGCCTACTGAGCCGTGAGTTCCGCCCTTAAAGCCTTCTACAACAAGGTCAGGCTTTAAGATCGCATCCTTTGTAAAGAAGCTGCAGCCGACGGCGGCAAGCATTGCACAGAATATCGAAAGACCCATATCAAGTTCTATAACCTGCCACATAACAAGCAGTACCGCTAATGGAGCAAGAGGAGCAAGCAGCCTTAAAACATTTGCAAAACTGCCGATTTTACCCTTGAAAAGTGCCTTGATAAGCGGCTTATCAATAAGGCTTACGATAAGTGCAAACAAAATCGCAAAACAGGCACTCATTCCCGCGGTAAAGTGATTCATACATACAACCAACACAACAACGGGGAGCAGCAGGTAGCCGTTTTTAAGAATGAGCTTAAAGAAATTGGGGATTGCTTCCTTGGGAAGTCCCTTAAGCCCAAGCTTTTTGCCCTCAAAGTGTACCATCATAAAGATGCCTGTAAAATATAGGACGGCGGGCAGAATCGCGGCAATTACTATTGTGAAATAGGAGTAGCCTGTAATCTCAGCCATAAGGAATGCGGCGGCTCCCATAATAGGCGGCATTATCTGACCGCCGGTTGAGGCGGCGGCTTCAACCGCAGCAGCAAACTCGGGCTTATATCCCGTTTTCTTCATTGTGGGGATAGTGACGGCGCCGCTGCCGACTGTGTTAGCAACCGACGAGCCCGAATACATTCCCTCAAGTGCGCTGGAGATAACGGCAACCTTTGCAGGTCCGCCGACTCTTGCGCCTGCAATAGAGTTTGCAAGGTCGATAAAGAATTTGCCTATTCCTGTTTTTTCAAGGAACGAGCCTAAGATTATAAACAAAACTATAAATGAAGCACAAACCGTTACGGGAGTTGAAAAAATTCCGCTCTTTAAATCGTAAAACAGACCATAAACAAGATTGCGAATTGCTGTTCTCGGATTGTTCTGGAAGAGCCAGACAAGCGCATATACCACAAAAGCGCCCGCGACGCAGATAATGGGCCAGCCCATCGCTCTACGGCAAAGCTCAACAAGAAGCAGAATTCCAATGATACCAACAATGATCTCAAAGGTTCCAATGCGGTTTGCCATCATTATGATGTTCTGCTGATTTATCACATAGTATCCATACACCGCGAGGGATAAAAAGGCAAGCACTATGTCATAAAAAGGCAGATGATTTTCTTTTCGTTCGAGTTTTTTGGATATAGGGTATTTAAGGTAGCCCACAAAAAGAACAAGACCCAAGAAAAGCGGCAGACGGGTGTACTGTGTTGCGCCCGACACAACCAGCGTCATAACCATCCAGATTGCCGCAAAGGCAAAAAAGACGATCTCAACAATATGCTTTCTCCAGCCTGTTAAATTTCTGCTGGCATTGTCCCTATCAAGCTCGCGAAGAAGCTCCTCTGAGCTTACTTCGGTTTTAACATTAGCCAAAATTTTTTCCTCCTGTTTTTAATTAAATCTGCCCGACAGCCTTTATAAGCGGCCGTCGGGCAGAAGCAGCATCACAGGCGATGTTGCCTTTTTTAAGTCTAAGCTTATTTAATCAGACCGACTTCCTTATAATACTTCTCTGCGCCGGGGTGAACGGGAACGTTACCGATCGTTACGATAGCGTTATCAATGTTCATTGCCTTGCCGACAGCGTGTGCGGCGGCAATATCATCGGTGTTTTCCCAGAGAGCCTTGGTCATGCTGTAAACGGTGTCTTCATCAAGGTCATTGGAAACGATGTATGTGGCGGTAACGCCGATGGTGTAAGCGGGCTCATCCTCGGAGATAAAGCCATACTGGTCATGAGTGATAGGCATTTTTGCATAGACCTCATATTTACCGTCGATCTTGTGATCAGCGATGAACTTATCCATAACGCTGTCCTCAAGAGAAAGGATAAAGATATCCATCGAGGTTGCAAGCTCGGTGATAGCGGTTGTGGGAGCGCCTGCGGTGAAGAAGAAGGCATCAAGCTTTCCGTCCTTCATTGTGTCAGCAGAGTCGCCAACCGAGAGATTGCTCTGAACGATGTCTTTATCAATGTCAAGGTCATAAGCGGCAAGAAGATCCTTGGCGTTGAGATAAACGCCCGAGCCAGCATCGCCTACAGAAACTCTGAGACCCTCAAGGTCAGCAAGAGTCTTAACGCTATCCTTAAGGTCCCCGCGAACAACGATCTGAACGACCTCGGAATAAACCTCGCCGAGAACCGAGAAAGAGGTTACAGCACCGTTTTTGAAGTTGACTTTATCAAGATCATTGTAAGCATTGATCATGGTATCGTTCTGAACGATTGCCATATTGTAGTCGCCATCGTCAATTCCGTTAATGTTAGCAACAGAACCACCGGTCGAAACAACGTTAAAGGCAAGACCTGTTTCAGCCTGAAGAATTGTTCCTACAGCGTTGGTGTAAGCGTAATATGTACCGGTGTTTCCGCCTGTACCAACATTGATGTTCTTGTTTCCTGTTGCACAGCCGCTGAGCAGAAGAGCAAGGCTCAGTGCGAGCGCAGAAATAAGAGTTGCTATCTTTTTCATAAATTTTGTCCTCCGTTTTGTTAAAATAATATACAAAAAATATTATATATTAAATTGAGCCAAAAAACAAGAGTTTTTTGTTATTTATTGCTATTTTTAGCACGATTTTATAAATATTTTGCTCTACGCTTTTATATCATAAATATTATCGAACAATATTGTCCTCTTTGCGATGCTTAAGGTTTTGGCAAGATTATCTATGCCGCTGACAAGTCCCGTTATTTTTTCATAAATTCCGTTATCGTAATAGACGACCGAAATTTCGCTACCGATATTTATTCTGTGCAGAATTTCATCAAGCTCGGCTATTCTCTCCTCAGCAAGCTCGGTTTTAGGGACTCTGACTATCTCCTTCTCCCGCAGAGCCTGAGAAAAGCTTTTTAGAGGGCTAAATGGGGCGAATATCTTTGCTCTTTCACTTGCTTTCATTTGTTTTACCCCTTTTCTCCGCTTTTGTGCCCGCCTATCTGGCGGTTGCGCTCCCTTGCGGTTGCGGCGCTTTTAAGGTCTGTTCCTCTCAAAATGGCATTTTTGCCAAACCTCTTTTTAATTCCGATTACAGCCTGCATCTGCTTTTTCTCGCGCTTTAGTTTCTCATTGTCGGCAAAGAGGTTAAACTGCAGAGGCAGCTCCTCTACCACCTGATTTAAGGTAATATTTACCTTGCGGATATAGGCGTTCTTTGGCATAATGCGCTCGTAAACCGAAAGCGCCGAGCCTATAATCTGCTCGGCAGACGAGGTCGGAGTCATAAGCTTTTCCGTTCCTCTTGCCATCGGTATTGTTTTATCTCCAAAGCTTAAGCAGAGTGTTACCGAATGGGAAACCAGCTCCATATCAAAAAGCTCAAGGCTTAGCTGCTCTGCCATTTCGCGAACTATAATGCTGCCCTCATCAAAGCTGTAATTGCGGGAAAGTACCTGACCGCTGCTGACCGAGTGGCTCTGGCACTTATACGCCTTTATATCGGCAATTGTGGTGGGCTCTCTGCCCCATGCGTGATCTATTAAGATTTCGGCATCGACGCCGAGAAGGTCATAAAGTATCTGCTCTCGGCAGTTTGCAATATCGCGCATACAGTAAAGGCCGCGGCTCTCAAGCCGCCCTGCAATTCCTCTGCCGATGCGCCAGAAATCTGTTATCGGCTTGTGGTCCCAAAGGGTCTCACGGTATTTCTTCTCGTCAAGCTCGCCGAGGAAATTGGGGCTGTGCTTGGCGGTTATGTCAAGGGCAATCTTGGCAAGATATAGGTTGGTGCCTATACCGCAGGCGGCGGGAATACCAACCGTTTCCAAAATATCCTGCCTTATCTTTTCGCCGAGCTCTCTTGCCGTCATTTTATAAAGCGGCAGGTACTCGGTTACGTCGAGAAAAGCCTCGTCAATTGAATAGACGTGAATATCGTCCTTGGAAACGTATTTAAGGTAGACGCCGTAGATCTCGGCCGAGTAGTTTATATAATACTGCATTCTCGGCTCGGCTTTTATATATTCGATATGCTTGGGGATTTCAAAAACTCTGCAGCGGTTTTTGACCCCCAGCCTTTTCATTGAGGGGGAGACCGCAAGGCAGATGGTGGTTTCGCACCGTTCGGGGTCGGCAACGACGAGGTTTGTCGTCATTGGGTCAAGCCCACGCTCCACGCACTCAACAGAAGCAAAAAAGGACTTCAAGTCAATACACAAATACTGCCTTTCCATCCTTTTTCACCCCTTACTTTTTTAAAAATTTAAATCTAAGCGTTTTGCAATTTATATATGCCGTCATACTCTTATTTTTATATTTTCTGACGATGCATACCTCTCCATCGCCGATACACTCTACATAAATATCTCCATACTTCAAGCAGTCGTTTTTATTTCTAAATGCGGCAAGCTTTTGGTAGAATTTTTTAAACTGAGAGCTTTCTGCCTTTTGCCAATCGAAAAAGGTGCGGCAGAAGGGGTCCTCAAAGCCCTGCGTGCCTATCTCGTCGCCGTAATAGATGCAGGGCATTCCGGGCAGGACAAACTGCAAAAATGCGGCACATTTCAGTCTCGCTTCTGCGAGCTTTAGCTCATCACCCGAGAGCCTGAACACCGCCCGCTCCGCTTTGCTTTCGGGCGGCGTTACGCCGCTTAAAAGCGAGAGTATCCTTGGGGTGTCGTGGGTCGAGAGGCTGTTCATAAGACAAGACAAGACCTCTTTGGGATAGTTTTCGGCTATTGTCATAATGGTTCTTTCAAAGTTTGTTCCGTCATCGCGACCTGTTACAAAATCAATAATAGCATTTCGGAAAGGATAGTTCATAACGCTGTCAAGCTCGCCGTCGGTAAAGTACCTACGGCGCTTTCCATAGCTTATCTTATTAGAGGCATCCTCCCAGACCTCGCCGATAAGAAGCGAGTCGGGCTTTATCCCCTTCATTCTCTCACGGAGCTCTTTTATAAACTCATCGGGAAGCTCGTCGGCAACGTCGAGCCGAAAACCGTCTGCCCCCGCATTCAGCCAATGAGCAATTACGCTGTCCTCGCCGCCGATTATGAACTCACGATACTTGTCGTTCATTTCATTTGTGCAGGGCAGGGTTTTTATGCCCCACCAAGATGTGTAATCGTCGGGGTAGCTTTTAAAATCGAACCACTCCCTATATAGCGAGTCGGGATTACTTACCGCATCCTTAAAATAGACGCTGTTGCTTCCCGTGTGGGAAAAAACACCGTCGAGAACTATTTTAATGCCAAGCTTATGCGCCTTTTTGCAGAGGCTTTTAAAGTCCTCCTCAGTTCCTAACATTTCGTCTATCTTTTTATAATCGGCGGTGTCGTACCTATGGTTTGAGTAGGCTTTAAAGATGGGGTTTAGGTAGATTACCGAAACACCGAGCCGCTTTAGGTAGCCGAGCTTTTTGGCAATGCCGTTTAGGTTTCCGCCGAAAAAGTCGCAGTTTAGCACCTCGCCTTTTTTATCGGGGCGAAAATCGGGCAATTCATCGGTAGTTTTATGCACCCAGTAAGGCTCTAATTTGCCCTCTAAATCGCAGGCTCCCTCTTTATAAAATCGGTCGGGGAAAATTTGGTACATAACCTTGCCCGCAAAGTCCTTGGGGGTGTGAAAATCCGCGGGCACGCAGGATAGCTGCCAAAAGTCGCCCGCGCACATATTGGTTTTATCGTAGTCCTCTTTATAGAGGGGGAACTCGCTTTCCTCGGTTACTATATAAAACCGATAGAAATACAGGCCTGCATCTTTAAGTGAGAAAGAGCCTGCCCACTTTTCGTGAGTCCCGAGCGGACAGTCGGTTTTATTAAGCAAAAAGGCGGCATAAAAGCCGCCGTTTTCACCGAATAACTCAAGTTTTACCGAGCGAGTTTTACAGCTTAGCGGAATGTCTATTGAAATTTTACATTCCTCATTCTCTCTCAAAACCCCGAACGGAGTTTTGTAAGCGCTAAGCTTACTATCATATAAAATTCGCATTATTTTAACTTCCAAATCTTTTCTGCATATTCTTTTACTGCGCGGTCTGCCGAGAAAATTCCCGCTCCCGCAATGTTTGCAAGCGACATCTGCATAAACTTCTCGCGGTCAAGATAGGTTTTTGAAACGTCTCTCTGAGCCCTTGCATAGTCGGCAAAGTCGGCAATGGTCATATACTGATCGGCACAGCCGTAACGGTTAGTTAAGAGTGAAGCGGCAATATTATCAAAGCGCTTGCCGAGCACGCCCGAGGTAAGCATCGAAACAACTTCTCTAAGCTCGGCATCGGCATTTAAGAAGTCGGCAGGGTTGTAGCCGCGGCTCCAGAGGGCGTTTACCTCGTCAACGTTCATTCCAAAGAGGAATATGTTGTCGCGCCCTACCTGCTCAAATATCTCAACGTTAGCACCGTCGAGGGTGCCGAGGGTTACTGCGCCGTTGATCATAAGCTTCATATTACCTGTTCCCGAAGCCTCTTTACCTGCGATAGAAATCTGCTCGGAAATTTCGGCGGCGGGGATAATATGCTCGGCCAGCGATACCTTATAGTCCTCCATAAAGACGACCTTTATCTTATCTCTTACCTGCGGGTCGGCATTGATAAAGTCAGAAACCGCAGAGATGAGGCTGATTATCTGTTTTGCAAGATCGTAACCCGCAGAGGCCTTTGCTCCGAAGATAAAGGTTCTGGGAACAAAATCCTCGTTAGGATGGCTCTTTATGCGGTTGTACATATAGAGAATCTGCAAAACGTTTAAGAGCTGGCGCTTATATTCGTGCAGGCGCTTTATCTGAACGTCGAAAAGCGACGAGGGGTCAACGTTTATGCCGTTGCGCTTTGCAATCTGTGCGGCAAGGTTGACCTTGTTCTGATGCTTGATCTCATAAAGGCGCTCTAACACGCGCTTATCGTCCTTAAACTTGTTAAGGTTCTGTAGTTCCTCGGCATCCTTCATAAACTTATCGCCGATAAGCTCAGATATA
Organism: uncultured Oscillospiraceae bacterium; assembly: GCA_964508295.1. Lineage (GTDB taxonomy): Bacteria > Bacillota > Clostridia > Oscillospirales > Ruminococcaceae > SIG578. Next base: position 9,522 of record CAZDSQ010000033.1, read on the forward strand.
AAGCCGGTAAGTTTAGGGTTTGCCTGACAGAGCCAGCGGCGGTAGGCGATGCCGTTTGTAACGTTTATAAAGCGGTCGTTATCAAGGTTATAGTAATCGTGGAAAATGCTGTCCTTAAGAATCTCGGTGTGGAGCTTGGAAACACCGTTTACTGTGTGGCAGGCGGCAAGGCAGAGGTTTGCCATTCTTACCTCGCCGTTTGCAACGACGGCCATATAGTTAATCTTGCCGTGGTCGCCTGCATAAACCGCGTTAAGCTGCTCTAAAAGGCGGCGGTTTATCTCAAGCACGATGGTGTAGATACGGGGAAGCTGCTCGTTAAAAAGCTCTTCGCTCCAGCGCTCGAGCGCCTCACTCATAACGGTGTGGTTGGTGTAGGAAAGGGTCTTGCAGGTTATCTCCCAAGCCTTGTCCCAGCCGTAGCCGTGCTCATCCATTAAAATTCGCATAAGCTCGGGAACACAGAGGGCGGGGTGTGTGTCGTTAATATGGATAGCAACCTTGTCTGAAAGGTTTTCAAGGGTGCCGTACTTCTTTAAGTGCGCCGCTAAAATGCTCTGAAGCGATGCAGAAACCAAGAGATACTGCTGGCGCAGTCTTAGGCGTTTGCCCTCGATGTGATTATCTGCGGGGTAAAGCACCTTGGAGATGACCTCGGCCATGGTGTTCTGCTCGAGCGAGCGGACATAGTCGCCTCTTGAAAATGCCGTCATATCAAATCCGGGAATCTGCGCGCGCCAGAGGATAAGCTTGTTTACGGCCTTACTGTCGTAACCCGAAATGTAAAGGTCATAGGGAACGGCGAGCACGCTCTGATAGCCCGTCTGAGCAGTTTTAAACTGTCCGTTATCAAACCACTCGTCCACCTTGCCGCCGAATTTTACCTCATAGCTTTCGTCCTGTCTCGGCTGGAGCCAAACCTCGCCGCGCTCAAGCCAGTTGTCAGGGAACTCCATCTGCCAGCCGTCGATAATTTTCTGCTTGAAGATGCCGAACTCGTAGCGGATAGAAAAGCCTGTGGCGGCATACTCAAGTCCCGTAAGGCAGTCCATATAGCAGGAAGCAAGTCGACCGAGACCGCCGTTTCCGAGGCCGGCGTCGGGGTCAAGCTCATAGAGCTTTTCGATATCAAAGCCCTGCTCCTTTAAAACGCTTTTAAAGGTTTTTTCAACGCCGAGGTTGAAAAGGTTGTTTCTAAGTGATGTGCCGACAAGAAACTCCATCGACATATAATAAACCTGCTTGCGCTCTTTTTCCTGAAAAGAATCCTGAAACTCCTTGCGCTTTTTTGCGAGCATTTCGCGAAGCACGGTGCAAACGGCTTTGTATGCCTGCTTCTCGGTTGTTTCAGACAGATTGCAGGAAAACAATCTGACGCAGGTTTCGTTAAGTTTTACAGTAAGATCGCTTTTTTTGATTTGCATAGAGAACTCCTTTTATTTAAGCCTTATTGGACAAAAGCTCTTTATAGAGCTTAGTGTATTCCTTTGCGCTTTGATTCCACGAACTGTCGCGGTTCATAGCGTTTTTAACTATTGTTTCCCAGGCATTTTTATCGCCGCCGTAAACTTCAAGGGCGCGCCTTAAAGCTCCAAGCATATCATCGCAATTAAAGCTCTGGAAGGTAAAGCCGACTCCCTCGCCGCTCTCGGTGTTATAGGGGGCAACGGTGTCCTTTAAACCGCCCGTTGCGTTAACTACGGGAATTGTGCCGTAGCGCATCGCGATGAGCTGGGAAAGGCCGCAGGGCTCGCTCTTTGAGGGCATAAGATAAATATCGCTTGCCGCATAGACCTGCGAGGCAAACTTTGAGTCGAAGCAGAGGTTTAATGAGAACTTATCGGGATTGCGCTCTGCTACGGCGCGCAGACGGTTTTCGTAAACGCTGTCGCCCGTTCCGATGATAACAAGCTGAATATCCCAGCGCATCAGCTCGTCGATAACGGCGCAGACAAGGTCAAGGCCCTTATGAGAAACGAGCCTTGTTACCATTCCGATAACGGCAACATCGTCGCGTTCGGGAAGGCCGAGCTTTTTCTGAAGCGCAAGCTTGTTTTCGCTCTTGCCCTTTTTAAAGCTCTGCACATTGTAATTTGCAAAAAGAGCTTTATCTAAAGCGGGGTTATTAGTTTCTGTATTTATGCCGTTGACTATTCCCGAGAGCTTAAATTCGTGCTCGGATATGACATCGGAAAGCCCATGTGCAAAATAGGGGTATTTAATCTCCTCGGCATAGGTCCTTGAAACTGTTGTGAGAGCGTTGCAACTTAAAACTGCGCCTTTCATAAAGTTTACACAACCGTCAAAAAGCATTGTGTTGGTATATTCCTCGGGAAGACCCAAGGTGTCGCAGATAAAATAGGGGTCCGCCTTGCCCTGATATTCGATGTTATGTATAGTGAAAACTGTTTTAACATCACCCAGCGCCTCGTAATAAAAGGCGTTTAGGAAATTTGGGATAAGGGAGGTCTGCCAATCGTTACAATGGATAACGTCGGGGCGGAGACCCAGCTCCACAAGGCTCTCTAAGATCGCCTTTGAGAAATAGGCAAAGCGCTCGCCGTCGTCCCCGTCGCCATAGACACTATCCCTGCCGAAGTAATACTCGTTGTCTATAAAATAGACCTTAAGTTTTCTTTTAAGGCTTTTTAGCTTAAAAACTCCAACGTGCTGAGCGCGCCAAGCGAGATTTACCGCAAAGCTTTTGATAAACTCGGTTTTGATATTGGGGTTTTCCTTGATTTTTTTATAGTAGGGCAGGAAAACATATACCTCGTTTCCCTTTTGTTCGCTTAGTGCCTGCGGCAACGCCTCGGCAACGTCGCCGAGACCGCCCGTTTTTAAAAACGGAGCCGCCTCCGAAGCCGCGAAAACTATTTTCATACGGTTTCTCCTTTTCTGACAATAACGGGATGCTCGGGCGTTCCCTTTAAAACTGCGCCCTCGCTGACGGTTACGTTTTTATCCAGAATTACACATTCGAGCTTGGCATCCCTGCCGATCTTTGTGCCCTGCATAACGATACTTCCCTTTACCTCAGCGCCTTTTTCTACTCTGACACCGCGGAAAAGGATACTGTTTTCTATTTTTCCGTAAACCGAGCAGCCGTCGGCAAGCAGGCAGTCGCAAACCTCGCTACCCTCTCCGTAATAGGTGGGAATTTCGTCGCGAACCTTGGTGTAAATGGGGTTATCCTTAAGGAACAGACCTTTACGCACCTTGCTTTCCAAAAGAGCCATATTATTTTTATAGTAGCTCTTGATATCCTCGTTTCTTAAAACAACGCCGTCAAACTTATAAATGCCAAGGCAGAGCTTTTTCTCGTTAAAGCCACGCTGGATAAAATCACGCTCTAAGTGAACGTAGCCCTTAGCGTAGCACTCTTTTATAGCGGCAACCAACATTTTTCTGCTGAAAATGAACATTCCCATACCGACATACAAGCCTTTTTCAGCAGGCGAGTCGATAAGCAGACCTGTAACTCTGTTTTTGGTGTTAGCCGATATTGCAAGGGGATGCTTTTTGCCGTCAGCCTTTTCCTTGTTTGAGATAATTGTGATGTCAGCGCCCGATTTGATGTGGCTTTCAATGGCATCGCGCAGGTTTATGTTGCAGAGAACGGTAGAGTCCGAAACAACAACGTAGTCGTAATTGGGGTTATCAATAAAGGCAACTGCCGAGTAAAGAGCCTCGAGCTTGCCCTTATAAATGCCTGTATTTCCGCTTACAAAGGGCGGCAGGATAACAAGCCCCTCGTTTTTGCGATTAAGGTCCCACTCGGTGCAGGAGCCGAGATGGTCCATAAGCGAGCGGTAGTTATACTTTGTGATAACACCGATATTATAGATGCCAGAATTAGACATATTTGAAAGAACAAAGTCGATCTGTCTGTATCTGCCACCGAAAGGAAGCGATGCAACAGTTCTGTGATTTGTAAGCTCACCCAGCGAGCTGTCATAAATGTTTGAGAAAACAACACCCATTGCCTTCATAGCGAATTCTTCCTTTCAATTAAAATGTTTCTTTAGGTAAGATTATCTTATTCTGGGGAACCTCGCGCTCTTTACCGACGACCGCTATGCCCCACTTGTTTTTCTCGTAAAACTCGGGGTTATCGCCGATCTTGGCGTTGGCGTGAACGACGGTGTCCTCACCGATGATTGCATATTTTATAACCGAGCTTTTCTCGATAATAGTGTTAGGCATAATGAAGCTATCGTAAATTTCGGCGCCTCTTTCAATTACACAGCCGGTTGAAATGATCGAGTTGTGGACCTTGCCGTAAACTAAGCTTCCCTCGGCGATATATGAATTTACAACATCAGCGCTCTTTGAAACAAAGCTTGAGGGGTTTGCATAGTTTCTCGCGTAAATTCTGTTTTCCTTTTCGCGCATATCAAGCTCGGGATTTTCTCCCAGGATATCCATATTGGACTGCCAGAGGCTATCAATGGTTCCGACATCCTTCCAGTAGCCATTAAAGGAATATGCGAAAAGGTTATATCCGTCATCGATAAGGCGGGGGATGATATTTTTACCAAAGTCGTTACTTGAAGTGGGGTCCTCATTATCGGAAATGAGGTACTCCTTTAAAACTTCCCAGCGGAAGATATAAATTCCCATTGAGGCCTTGGTACTCTTAGGATTTTTGGGCTTCTCCTCAAACTCGAAAATTCTACCCTCGTCATCGGTGTTCATAATGCCGAAACGGGAAGCCTCCTCAAGAGAAACATCGAGCACCGCAATAGTACAGTCGGCCTTTCTTTTATTATGCTCGCGCATCATCTTGGAGTAATCCATTTTATAAATATGGTCGCCCGAAAGAATAAGAACATTCTTGGGGTTATATCTATCAATAAACGAAATGTTCTGGAAGATGGCGTTAGCAGTTCCTTTATACCACTCAGAGCTGGCGCTCTTTGAATAAGGCGAGAGAACGTGAATACCGCCGTTTGTGCTGTTAAGGCCCCAGGGCATACCGTTGCCGATATACTCATTAAGCTGCAGGGGCTGATACTGGGTTAAAATTCCAACGGTATCAATTCCCGAGTTGACGCAGTTTGAGAGAGGGAAATCGATAAGACGATACTTACCGCCAAAGGGAACGGCGGGCTTAGCAGTATCCTCAGTCAAGACCATAAGTCTGCTTCCCTGACCTCCTGCCAGAATCATTGCGACACAGTCCTTTTTGCGAAAATACATTTACAAGGCCTCCTAAAGTTTTTTAAGACGTGCTGGGGCGCAGGCACCCTACCCGCGCAGAGAAAAGAGATTCGCTAAAAAAATTCTATGTAATTATATTATACAATAGTTTTTCCGCGTTTTCCATAGTTTTCCATCGAAATTCTGTATAATTTTCACAGTTTTTTTAATATTCCTATTATTTTATGAAAAGATGGGTTTATTTAGTCCTCAAAAATGCAAAAAGGCTTTGACAAGTTATGTCAAAGCCTTTTGTGTTACAGAATTTTCATTATATCTCGAAGCGAGGTGACACTAAAGTCGGCATCATTTTCGGCGTAGGTCTTAAACTTATCAAACCAGATAGTTTTAATGCCCGCCTCTTTTCCTCCCGCAACATCTGCTGCAAGAGAGTCACCAATCATAATAACCTCGTCCTTAGGAGGATACCCAAGTCCCTCAAAGCAGGCGTTAAAAAACTCAATTCGGGGCTTTTCAAAGCCTATATCCATAGAGGTAAAATAGGCATCAATATACTGAGCAATGCCGCAAAGCTTGGTTCTTCTTATCTGCTGGTCCTTATAGGAGTTGCTGGCGATAACGACGGTGTAGCCCTTTTCCTTAAGATACTTTAAAAGGTCATCTGCTCCGTCAATAAGAACGGCATAGTTAGAGAGCTGCTCGGCATACTCAGCCTCCATCTCCTCGCTATTGCACTCAAATCCAAGCTCCTTACAGATAAGGCCCCAGCGGATACTTCTTAAATATTTACCGGTAATCTCCTTGCGCTCCACCGCCGCCCAAAGAGGATCGCCGATCTTATGATAGATTTTAGGAACATCTTCAGAATAAGGGTACCCCATCTTTTCAAAAAGGCGCGGCATAGCCAGCTTTGCACTCTCCTGAAAATCTATAAGTGTGTTGTCGACATCAAAAAAAGCATACTTGATCATTTTTTCACCTACTGTGCAAGATAAATGCAGTGCACGGGACAGCCCTCGGCGCAGGCACCGCAAAGGGTACATTTGGAGTGGTCGATTTTTGCAAGGAAGCCGTCGACGGTTATTGCGCCTGCCTCGCAGACCTTTTCGCACTTTTTACAGCCGATACAGCCGTAGGTGCAGCTTACCCTTGTGTATTTTCCCTGCTCGTGATTTCGGCAGGCAACGATATATGCCTTTGCCGCGGGAACTGTTGCGATTATGCCCTTGGGGCAGGCATTAACGCAAGCAAGGCAGCCGGCGCAGAGCGAGGGCTCAACCACCGCAACAGAATTTTTAATTGAGATTGCTCCAAAGGGGCAGGCAGCAACGCAGTCGCCGTAGCCTGTGCAGCCGTATGTGCAGTTTTCTCTACCGCCGTAAAAATCGGCAACCGCTCTACAGCTTTTTATTCCTCTATAGTCAAGCAGATCCTCGGGTTTTTCGGCGCAGCCGTGGCAGCAGACATAGGCTCTTACCTCTTTCTGCTCTCCTGCCTCGACTCCCATAATTGCAGCAATAGCGTCCGCCGCGGTTTTTCCGCCAACGCCGCAGGCGTTAACAGGTGCGCCCTCCTTTACTATTGCCTCGGCATAGCTATCGCAGGAGGCGTAGCCGCAGCCTCCGCAGTTTGCTCCGGGGAGCGCATTTCTGACATTTGTAACCGTTTCGTCAGCCTCTACCGCAAGCTTTTTGGATGCGAAAACAAGCAAAATTCCAAAAAACAGCGCCAGCACCGACACTATTATAACGGGAAAAATAATTTCATTCATTACATTTTCTCCTTACTTTAAAAAGAAGGGTATACTCTCTGAGGCTGAAGCAAAAATTCCGTCAATAACTCCCGAGAAGCCCATAAACGATATAGCAACTATTGCGGCTGCCACAAGGGTTATGGGAAGACCCTGAAAGCATTTAGGGATTTTTACACAATTTAATCTTGTACGAACTCCGGAGAAGATAACCATAGCAATCAAAAACCCAAGTCCTGCGCCAACCGCATTAACTATAGCGTGTCCAAACTCGCCCATACCCGAAAAGTCCTCAATATTTATGAGGGTGATACCGAGAACGGCGCAGTTTGTTGTGATAAGCGGAAGGTAAATTCCGAGAGCCGAGTAAAGCGGGGGCATAAACTTCTTCAAAACCATTTCAAGAAGCTGAACAAAGGATGCTATAACCAAAATAAAAACGATGGTGTTTAAAAACGAAAGACCGTTGGGTGCCAGAATCAAGGTTGCGATGGGGTAGGTAACTATGGTTGATACAGCTATAACAACCGTAACCGCAATTCCCATTCCAACTGCCGATTTTGTTTTATTGGAAACGCCTAAGAAAGGGCAGATTCCCATAAATCTTGAAAGTACAACGTTATTTGTAAGGATAGCGCTAAACAGTATTACTAAAAGCTCTTTCATGCCTGCGCCTCCTCTTTCTTGTCGCACCCGCTGCAAGAGCCTTTATCGCAAAGGCCGCAGGAGGCGCAATCCATTGTGGTTTTAATTTTCTTTTTGCCGCTCTTTTGCTGAACGAAAATCGAGAGCGCCATAAGAACGCCGAAGACGAAAAATCCGCCTGCGGGCTGGGTCAAGACAGACATCGGCTTAAAAACGCCGAAGGTTACATCAAATCCAAAGAAGGTTCCTGAGCCCAAAACCTCACGAATTGTTGCCATCAAGAAAAGCGTGAGTGTAAACCCGAGGCCCATTGAAAGACCATCTATTGCCGAATCAAGAGGTCCGTTTTTACTCGCATACATTTCGGCACGGCCTAAGATTATACAGTTAACAACTATAAGGGGAAGGAAAACTCCCAGCGCCGAATAAAGAGCCGGCAGGTAAGCCTCCATAACAAGACCGACGATAGTTACAAAGGTTGAGATAACAACTATGTAGCAAGGTATTCTTACTGTGTCGGGGATAATTTTGCGAAGCAACGAGATCACAAGGTTTGAGCATATAAGAACAAATATTGTTGCCGCGCCCATTCCCAGAGCATTTGAAACTGCGGTTGTTACTGCGAGGGTGGGACAGGTTCCGAGAACCAAAACGAGAACGGGGTTTTGCCTTATGATGCCGTTAAGCAAAATAGCTAACTTACTTTTCATTTGCTCTCTCCCCTTCTACTGAAATTACCTTATTAAATAGATTGCAGGCGTTATTTATTCCGTTTACAACAGCGGTTGACGAAACGGTTGCGCCGCTTACAGCGTCAATTCCCGCCTCGGCCTTCGAGTCTTTTCCCTCAAACTGAGAGAGGAAGTCATCGCTTTCTACAACGCGTGTTCCTATTCCGCTGGTTTCCTCATGGGAGAGAATTTTAACTCCGATGACCTCGCCCTTCTCTGAAAAGGCAACCATCATAAGCATTTCTCCGCCGTAGCCCGAGGCAGAATTTTCAACGATATATCCCGCGCCGCTCGCCGCCTTTGAAACCGCAGAAGCGCTATATTTTTTAAGAAGCTCGGCTGACACCTCGACTGGCTCGAAGCCCTGCTCCTCGGGGAAAAGCGCCTGCATAGACTGAGCCTTTTTCTCGGCTGCCGATGCGGCGATTATCTCCTTTGTAAGAGAGTTCACTCCCGCGAGAGCCGCAGTGCAGACAAGCGCTATAGCGGTAAGGACAATTATAGGCTTTAAAAGAGACTTCATTATTTTTTTGCCTCCTTTTTGCCGTTATGATATGCAAATTTGCTTTTTTTCATAGTCGCGCTGTTAATAAGCGGCGTAAGCACATTCATAAAGAGGATCGCATAGGAAACACCCTCGGGGTTTGAGCCGTAAATTCTGATAAGGGCGGTTATAACGCCGCAGCCTATACCGAATATAATCTTTCCTCTTTTGGTCATAGGACTTGTTACATAGTCGGTTGCCATAAAGAAGGCACCCAGCAGAAGTCCGCCCGAAAGAATAGAATAAACGGGATTATGACCTAAGAGCGCAGTGAGCACAAAGGTAGTTGCTATGTAGCTTAAAGGAATTTCCTTGGAAATGGTTTTTGTTGCGATAAGACAAATTCCGCCTACGATAAGGGCAAGCGAACAGACCTCGCCGATGGCACCGCCCTGTAATCCTAAAAAGACTCTCCAGAGCTCCGGGAGCTCCTCTCCCGCGTTTATCATGGGAAGCAAGGTCGCTCCCGAAACGGCATCAACGCCGGCGCTTGCCGTGTTGTCTACCGCCTTTTCAAAGGGAAGAAGATAGTTTGATGTTTCCTCTGTAAAGCAAAGGGTTACAACAATTCGTCCGACTAAGGCGGGATTTGCGAAGTTATAACCAAGTCCGCCGAAAAGCTGTTTTGCGATTATAATAGCGATAGCACTTGCAAGGGCGACTATCCATAGCGGAGTTGTTGCCGGCAGGTTGAGCGCTACCAAAAGACCTGTTACAACTGCTGAAAGGTCCTTGATCTTGACCTTATGGTGCATAATCTTCTGGTATGCCCACTCGCAGAGGACGGCAGTTACAATACCTGTGACAACAACTAAAACGGCATTTATACCAAAGTAAACACAACCGACTACAGTTGTTGGAAGCAGTGCCAGAATAACAGCGAGCATAACCTTGGTTGTTGAGTTTCCGCTCTTTATATGGGGCGCTGCCGAAACTGTTAATTTTTCCATAAAGCTTTCTCCTATTTTTTTCTACTGCGAAGGGCGGATTTTGCGAGCTTATTTATCTGCACAAGCGGCCTTTTTGCAGGGCAGACATAAGCGCAACAGCCGCACTCCATACAGATGCTGACCTTTTGCTTTTCAAGAAGATCAAAATCGCCTTCCTCGTAAGCGTGTTCAAACACGGTGGGCATAAGGCTTAAGGGGCAGGCGCGCAGGCATCTGCCGCATCTTATGCAGGGGCTGGGGTCTGGTGAAAAGCTAAGATAATCAGAAATTGCCAGAACGGCATTGTTTGACTTAATAATGGGGTGTCTTCCGTTTGAAAGCGATTTACCCATCATGGGCCCGCCTGCTATCAGCTTGGTGGGTGTTTTGGTGTAGCCGCCGCAGAACTCAACAAGCTCGTCGATGCGGGCTCCTATGGGAGCATAAACGTTTGCAGGCTCCTTTACACAGTCTCCGCTGACGGTTACTCTCTTATGAGTAAGGGGCATACCCGTTCTAAGTCCTCTGACTATATTTCCAAGGGTTGCAACATTAAGAACGACAACTCCCACATCGGCAGGAAGCTGACCTTCCATAACCCTTCTGCCTGTGCAGTGGTAGATTATAACCTTTTCTGCGCCCTGCGGGTAGGTCGATTTTAAGGACTCAACCTCAAATCTGCCCTCGGCTTTTTTGCGCATAAGCTTTATAGCGTCGGGCTTGTTTTCCTCTATTCCGATTATTACTCGGCCGATTCCCATAAGCTTTTTAAGCAGTTCTATTCCCTCTACTATATCGTCAGGGTCCTCGAGAATCTCGCGGTGGTCGGCAGTTATAAAAGGCTCACACTCAGTGGCGTTTACGATAAGGGTATCAATATCGTCTATATTCTTGGGGTTTAATTTTATGCTTGTGGGAAATCCAGCGCCGCCGAGTCCTACTATTCCAAGGCTCCTTACTGCAGAAACGAGCTCCGCGAGTGTATTTACCTCTATGGGTCTGGCTTCGATCGGGGTGTCGAGTCCATCAGCAGATATTTCGACTGCAGGGGCGTAAACACCCGACGCCATCATAATATCTCTTACGGCGATGACCCTTCCCGATGTTGACGCGTGAACGGGGGCAGACATAAATTCTGTGCTGTCCCCTATAAGCTGTCCTTTTAAAACGGCGTCCCCTACCTTAACTATTGGGGTGCAGGGCCTGCCTATGTGCTGGAGCATAGGAATAAGCACGGTTTTGGGGGTGGGCATAATTTTGGTTGCAAATGTCGCCGTCTTTTTAAAGTGCGCGACCTTAACTGTGTGTAGAAAAGCTCCCAAGAAAAAATCTCCCTTCTATAAAATCAATTATAATTTTTTGATAAGCGGCATTGCGGCGCCTGTCAAGGCGGCGGTTGCGCTGCCGCAGATTACTGCCATAAACGCAAGCACGGGCGAGTAGTAAAGCGCCGCAAGCGAGCTTGTTATAATACATACCATACATAGCTGGGCGGCGTTATGAAAAAGAGCGCCTACAACCGAAACGGCTATATAGGAAATACGCTCTTTAAAAAACTTAAAAAGAGCAAACATTACAAGCACCGAGGCTACAGAGCCGCAAAGGCTAAGCGCAAAGGCATAGCCGCCGCTTGTAAAGAGCATAAATCCCGATTTGACT
>CAZDSQ010000034.1:0-19568 GCA_964508295.1 uncultured Oscillospiraceae bacterium
AAAGTAAACCGCCCGACACTCGTTCTCGCTCATAACAAAACACCCGCCGCACCACTTTGTAGCGAGTTCCGCGAATCCTTCCCGGACAATGCGGTGGAATACTTTGTTTCCTACTACGACTATTATCAGCCTGAAGCGTATATAGCCAATACCGACACATATATTGAAAAGGATAGCTCGATAAACGACGAAATTGAGCGCCTGAGGCACAGCGCAACGGCGGCACTTTCCGAACGGCGCGACGTTATAATCGTTGCCAGCGTTTCCTGCATTTACACCCTCGGCGACCCCAAGGACTATCAGAATATGGTGGTCTCGCTGCGTGTTGGGATGCAGAAAGAACGCGACAAGCTCCTCTACGAGCTTACCAATCTGCAGTATGAGCGAAACGACGTTGCCCCTGTCAGAAATCAGTTTCGTGTGCGCGGTGATGTGGTGGAGATTTTCCCTGCCTACTCGCAGGACAAGGCGATACGAGTTGAGTTTTTCGGCGACGAGATTGACAGAATAAGCGAGGTGCACGCTCTTACGGGTGAGCTACTCGGAACTGTTACCCACGCGCCCATCTACCCCGCCTCGCACTACATCGTTCCCCGCGACAAGCTCTTAAAAGCCATTGGCGAGATAAAAGAAGAATTAACCGAGCGCATTGCTTACTTTAAATCGCAGGACAAGCTTATTGAGGCGCAGAGGATCGAGCAGCGAACCAATTACGACATAGAAATGCTGCAGGAGATAGGCTTTTGCAGCGGAATCGAGAACTATTCGAGAATGATGTCGGACAGAAAGCCGGGGCAGCGCCCTTACTGCTTACTCGACTATTTCCCCGACGATTTTCTCGTTTTCATAGACGAGTCGCACGTGACAATACCGCAGGTGCGGGCAATGCACGCGGGCGACAGAGCGCGAAAGCAGAGCCTTGTGGACTACGGTTTCCGCCTGCCCTCAGCCTTTGACAACCGCCCCTTAAATTTTGCCGAGTTTGAAAAGCTCAAAGGGCAGACAATTTACGTTTCGGCAACCCCCGCTGACTACGAAAAACAGCACAGCTCTGGGATAGCCGAGCAGGTTATCCGCCCGACAGGCCTACTTGACCCCGCTATCGAGGTGAAGCCCGTCGAGGGTCAGATTGACGACCTTATTTCAGAGATAAATCTGCGAATAGAGAAGGGCGAGAGGGTGCTTGTTACCACCCTTACCAAGAAAATGGCCGAGCATTTAAGCTCGTTCCTTTCGGACGTGGGCATCAAGGTGCGGTATATGCACCACGACATTGACACCATTGAGCGAATGGAGCTTATCCGCTCGCTTCGTCTTGGCGAGTACGACGTACTGGTCGGCATAAACCTCTTGCGAGAGGGCCTTGACCTGCCCGAAGTTTCGCTTATCGCTATTTTAGACGCTGATGCGCAGGGTTTCCTTAGAAGCGAGACCTCGCTTATTCAGATAATCGGACGAGCCGCCCGAAACAGCGAGGGCAAGGTCATAATGTACGCCGACGAGGTTACCCCCGCAATGCAGGCGGCAATAGAGGAAACCGAGCGCCGCCGAGCCATTCAGGAAGCCTACAACAAGGAACACGGCATTGTTCCCAAAACCATCAAAAAGGACGTTCGCGACGTGCTTGAGATAAGCGGCGGCAAGGAGAATAATCTTGTAGACGGAAAGCAGATGTCGAGGATTGAAAAGGAGCAGCTAATAAAGCGGCTATCCGCCGAAATGAAAAAAGCGGCGAGCCTTTTGGAATTCGAGCAGGCGGCATACCTGCGTGACCGCATAGCGCAACTTCACGGGCAAAAATAAGAAACACAAGCGAGGTGACACTGCCTCGCTTGTTTCATTTACTGCAAAAATTAACAAGACATTTTCAGATATTATGGTATAATGAAATTATAGGATGTGATGCCATGTACAACGGAATTGAAAAAATAAAAGAAGTAATAGATTTTATCGAGGGAAATATTACTTCAGAGATCGACTGCGATGCCTTGGCGGCAAAAATGAACCTTTCGGTCTATGAATTTCGCCGCATCTTCTCTTTTATCGTCGGTTGCCCTATATCAGAATACATAAGACGGCGCAGGCTTTCACTTGCCGCCTGCGAAATTATGGCAAACGACAAGGTTGATGTGCTTAAAATCAGCGAAAAATACGGCTATCAAAGCCAGTCGGCATTTACCAAGGCATTCAAAGAGCAGCACTCTGTTTCGCCAACCGCCTACAAAAAAAGCGAGCACGAAATAAACCTCTTTACCCGCCCCGAGTTTTCCTTCGTCGTTAGTGGCAGAGAAAATATTCCCTTTAAAATAATCAGTTCTGACGAGTTTTATGTGAGCGGCTACAGCGCAGTTTCTGATATTACCGACACCTGCTGCTGTGAGAATGTCTGGAACGCCTTTTACGAGAGCGGCACGGACGGGAAAATCGCTCAAAATCAGATATTTGCTTGCTATCTCAACCAAGGCGGGAATGTTAAGTGCACGATAGGCGAAAAAAACGCGTGCGCCCTGCCGAATCTTGAGTGCGAAAAAATCGCACAGAGTAAGTGGGCGGTCTTTAAACTCAATACCGTAGATGACGATAAAGTCAACGAAATGTACGGCAAAATATTGTATCAGTGGCTGCCTTCGGCAAAAATCAAACGAAAAGGGGATATACCAACAGTTGAGGTCTACCCCTTTGATATGTCAGAGGACGGCTTTGAGTGGGAAATAAGAATACCAATAGAATAGGAGAATCATTATGTCAAGAATTGTTTTAATCACAGGAGCATCCAGCGGTTACGGAAAGGCTACCGCAAAGGCCTTCAAGGATAACGGCGACACCGTTATTATGGCGGCAAGAAATTTAGAAAAGTTAGAGGCAGCGCGAAAAGAGGTCGGCGGCGATTTAGCGTTTTCTCTCGACGTTACCTGCCCGCAGGACTGGGACAAGGCCGTAGCCTTAGTAAAGGAAAGGTTCGGAAGGCTTGATGTTTTAGTAAACAACGCGGGCGGCGGCATTGCAATTAAAGAGGTGAGTGAGTTTTCGGTAGAGGAAATTGACAACACCATAAAGCTCAACCTAAACAGCGTTATTTACGGCTGCCGCGCCTTTGCCGATATGATGAAGGAGCAAAAGAGCGGCACTATGATAAACATTTCCTCTGTCTGTGCAAGGCAGTGCTGGCCCACCTGGTCGGTTTATGCAGCGGCAAAGGCAGGCGTTCTCAACTTTTCAAAGGGAATGTACCTTGAAATGCAACCTCACAACGTAAGGGTTACCTGTGTTGTGCCGTCATCAGCAAGCACCGGCTTCCAGAGTGCCTGCGGAATAGGCGAGACCGCCGACAAGCTTCTGCCCGAGGACATTGCAGAAACCGTTCTCTATGTTGCAAACCTTCCTCAGCGAGCAGTCGTTGAGGACGTAACGGTTTGGGGAATAGACAAGCAGGTAAATCCTCTGTAAAGGGAGAAGCTTATGAACGGTATTTTTATAGAAGCCGAGAGCTTTAAGGACCTCGGCGGCTGGGCTTTGGACACACAATCTATGGAAACGCTGCACTCTGCCTACATAATGGCTCACGGAATGGGAATTCCCGTCAAAAACGCGGTTACCGAGTTTGAGGTCTGCGAGGACGGAGAGTATCATATCTGGGCGCTGACGCGCGACTGGACGGCCGTTTGGGGAGTTAAGGACTCTGCGGGAAAATTTAAAATTAGGCTTGATGGTGCAGAGCTTGAGGCCACCCTCGGTACAAACGGCGCGGATTGGGGCTGGCAAAAAGCAGGCTCGGCCTATCTTGAAAAGGGGAAACACACCCTTTCACTTTGCGACAAAACGGGCTTTAACGCAAGGTGCGATGCTGTTTTTATAACAACTTCGCAAAGCGCTCCGAGCAACAGCAGTGATGATATTGACGATATGCGCCGCACTCTTAACTGGAAAGAGATTAAGGACACAGAAGAAGAGTTCGACCTTGTTGTTGTCGGCGGCGGAATTGCGGGGATATGCACCGCTCTTGCGGCTTTAAGAAGCGGCGTGAGCGTTGCGCTTATAAATGACAGGGCGCTTCTCGGCGGTTGCAACAGCAGCGAGGTGAGGGTCGGTATGGGCGGCGAAACACACCTTGAGCCGTATGTAAACCTCGGCAATGTCGTTCGCGAGATTGCTCCCGTTATGGCCGACCCCGCGCTCTACGACAAGCGCTATTTTGAGGACGACCGAAAAATGTTTGCCTTTGAGGTTCTTGAAGGCAAAATGGCTGACTATAAAATCTTTTTAAACGAGGCTGTTACCGATGTCGAAGCAAAGGACGGCGAAATTTCCGCAGTTATATGCACCAACACATTAAGCGGCAAAAAGACGAGAATAAAAGCAAGGCTCTTTTCTGACTGCAGCGGCGACGGAGTTGTTGCAAGAAAGGTCGGCTGCGAAACTATGTACGGCAGAGAGGCGGCAGATGTTTTTAACGAATCCTTGGCGCCGAGCGAGCACCAAAATCTTGTTATGGGACACTCTATCCGCTGGTATACCGAAAAGAAGGACGAGCCTGTCCCCTTTCCCGACATTGACTGGGGTTTAAAGCTTGATGATGAGTCCTGCCTTAACTGCACCTCGGGCGACTGGGAGCAGGAAACGGGATTTAGTCGCAATATGGTAAGCGAGATAGAATATATAAGGGACTATGGCCTGCGGGCGATATATTCAAACTGGGCATACCAAAAGCATCACTTCAAGGATAAAGAGCGGTTTGCCAACCTTTCTCTTAAATGGGTCTCGGCCGTTGGCGGAAAGCGAGAGGGTTACCGAGTTGTCGGCGACTACATTCTCACCCAAAGCGACCTTGAGGATAAGATCTACCACGAGGACGAGAGTGCTTCAATTAACTGGAGTATAGATATGCATTTTCCCGAGCCGACAAATCTTGAGCAGTTTGGCGAGGCGTTTCGTTCCTTTGCATATCACAGAGGAATTGAACGGCCCTACCCCGTTCCCTACCGTTGCTTGTATGCAAGGGATGCAAAAAATCTCTTTATCGGCGGCAGGCTTGTAAGCTCAAGCCACGTTGCCTTTTCTGCAATAAGGGTTATGCGCACCCTCGGCCAGCTCGGCGAGGTTGTCGGTCTTGCAAGCTCCGTCTGCAAAAAGCACGACTGCACGCCAAGGCAGGTTTACACCGAGCATCTTGACGAGCTTAAAGCGCTTATGCAAAATGGCGTTAAAATCCCCATAGCCTTCGGTTGCCCTGCAGGGAGCGACGAATCCTATCACTTCAAAGACATCGGCTGGTGGTGGCTGCATAGAAAAGAGTGCCAGCACCCCGAAGCAGTTGAAAAGTTTAAAAAGGGCGTTAAGTTTTTAGGCCTTAGCCACAAAAACCCAATGCCAGATGAGTGGAAATAACTTTATACAGTAAAAAAGCAGGAGTCTTGAAGGCTCCTGCTTTTATTTTGTGTGCCTTAATTATACGCCCATTTTGGCCTTTCTCATCTGCTCAACGGGTGTGCAGTTGGTGGTGGGCTTGTAATCCTTAAGAGGCATGATCTTTTCATTGATAGCGTCAAGGATCCACTCTTTCTGGGGGAAGAAGTACTTATCGAACTCGAACGGAGGTGTGATCCAGTTCTGAGCGCCGACAACAACGGGAGGTGCATCGAGGTAATCGAATGCAAGCTCGGTGATGTTTCTTGCAACGTCGTTGAGGAAGCTGCCGCGTACACAAGCGTCAGAAGCGAGAACGACCTTACCTGTCTTCTTGACAGACTCTAAGATCTTGTCGTAGTTTAAGGGGCAGATGCTGTGGAGGTTGATAACCTCTGCAGAAATGCCATACTTCTCCTCGAGCTCTTTTACTGCATCCATTGCGCGATAAAGGGTTGCGCCGATGGTGAGAATAGTGATGTCATTACCCTGCTTGATGAGGTTTGTATCGCCGATCTCGATCTCGTAGCTCTCCTTGGGAACGCCGCCCTCTTTAAACTGCTCGCCGATATCGTAAAGTCTTTGGCTTTCAAAGAACACAACGGGGTCGGTGCCGTTAAGTGCAGAAGCCATAAGTCCCTTTGCCTCCCAAGGAGTTGCGGGGAAGCAGACCTTAAGTCCGGGGATATGTGCGGTAAGCGAGGTCCAGTCCTGAGAGTGCTGTGCGCCGTACTTAGAACCAACGGATACACGGAGAACAACAGGCATCTTAAGGATTCCTGCGCTCATCGACTGCCATTTTGCGAGCTGGTTGAATATCTCGTCGCCTGCGCAGCCGATAAAGTCAGCATACATAAGCTCAACGATTACTCTACCGCCGCTCATAGCGTAGCCTACTGCCGAACCAACGATTGCCGACTCTGCGATGGGCGAGTTAAAGAGTCTTGAATAAGGGAGAACCTCGGTAAGTCCGCGGTAAACAGCAAATGCGCCGCCCCAATCACGAACGTCCTCACCGTAAGAAATAAGGGTGGGGTCCTCGTAATATTTGTCTACGATTGCCTCAAAGAGAGCATCTCTGTAGTTAAATACCTTAAGCTTGGAAACGGGCTTTCCGTCCTTAAATGCAAAGCGCTCCTTGGTAGCATTTTGAATAACTCTGGGGCACTCTTCCTTAGGCATAAGGACTTCGGGCTCTCTGTCGTCCATCTTAGCAACCTTCTCATTTGAGAACATAAGGCGCTCAACAACTGCGGGGTCCTTATCAAAGTCGATATAGGGAGAAACTTCAGCGTCAGAAGCGAGCTTGCAGATCTTGGTCATAACGTCGGAAGTCTCTTTGAGGATATTCTCGTAATCCTCGTCCTTACCTACGCCTGCGGCAACAAGGTCCTCGCGGAACTTGATAACGGGGTCGATTGCCTTCCAGGCGTCGATCTCCTCTTTTGTTCTATACGAGCTGGAGTCAGAGGGCGAGTGGCCTGCTACACGATATGTAACAACGTCGAGGAAGCAGGGTCCGTCTCCGTTTAAGAGGATTTCCTTCTTTCTCTTCATTGCGTCGATAACTGCGAGAGGATTGTAACCGTCAACACGCTCGGCGTGAAGCTGAGTGGGAGATACGCCGGCACCGATTCTGGCGAGCATATTGTAACCCATAGTTTCGCCTCTGGTCTGTCCGCCCATACCGTAGTCGTTATTGAAGCAGTTAAAGAGAATGGGCATACCGCCTCTCTTGCTCTCCTCCCAAAGCTGACGGAACTGGTCCATAGATGCGAAGGTCATAGCCTCCCACATAGGACCACGGGCCAGCGCGCCGTCGCCAACGTTTGCAACAACGATACCCTTTTTATAGTTGACCTTTTTATAAAGAGCCGCACCGGTAGCGATAGTTCCCGAGCCGCCAACGATAGCGTTGTTGGGATAGATACCGAAGGGCTGGAAGAATGCGTGCATCGAGCCGCCGAGACCCATATGGAAGCCGTTTTCACGGGCAAAAATCTCGGTGAGGGCGCCGTAAAGGATAAAGTCACGGGCAAGGTCCTTAACGTTGTCGCTCTTGCATTTTTCTTCGACGGTTTTAAGAAGCTTTCCGCCGAGGAAGTTTTTCATAATGTCCATAAGCTCGGCGTCGTCAAGCTTGTGGATGCAGGACAGAGCCTTTGCTAAGATCTCACTGTGGCTTCTGTGGGAGCCGAAGATGAAATCGTCCTTATCAAGAATGTAAGCCTGACCTACGGCAGAAGCCTCCTGGCCGATGGAAAGGTGAGCAGGACCGGGATAGGTGTGCTCAATGCCGTTGTAGGCACCTTGAATTTTGATGAGGTTTATCATTGTTTCGAACTCACGAAGAATGGTGATGTCACGATAAATTCTCTTTAAATCATCGTCAGAGTAATTTTTTCTTTCCTCTTTGATGGTTTTGTTGTAGACGTTGACGTCCATATCCTGAAATTCGATCTTACCCGCTTTTCTGAGTTCTACGGGATCAACAAATTGGGACTTAGGCATAGTTTTTATCTCCTTTTATTTAAATGTTAATTTAAAGCTGAAAAAGTGCTTCCCTGATAATCTCGCAAACTGTGGGATGCGGGAAAACAAACTCTTTAAGGTCTTTTACTCTGTACTCGCTCTCGACCATCATAGCCGCTCCGTAAATGATTTCCGAAGCGTAGCTGCCGATTAAGTGAACGCCGAGAAGTCTATCGTACTTATTGTCAACGATGAGCTTGCAGATACCGTCGCCGCCCTCGTTTTCAGCAACAAAGCGGCCGCTGAATTTCATCGAGATAGTGGAAACTCTATAGTCGAGTCCCTTTTCCTTTGCGCTGTCCTCGGTTTCGCCAACCGAGCCAACCTCGGGAGTTGTGTAAATAACCGAGGGGATTGCGTTGTAGCGCATCTTGTCCTTGATGCCGAGGATGTGATTTACCGCAACCTCCGACTCTCTGTAGGCGGTGTGAGCAAGCATTATCTTGCCGTTTACGTCGCCCGTTGCATAAACGCCTGCAACGTTTGTTCTTAAGTTTTCGTCGGTTACAATGTTGCCTCTCTCGGTGTAAACGCCGATGGTCTCAAGGCCGATATCGCGAGTCTGAGCGCGTCTGCCGATTGCGATAAGGACCTTATCAGCCTCGACAGATTTGCTCTCGCCGTTTTCGGTGTAGACTACCTTGCCATCCGAGATTTCGGTAACAGCGCAGCCGAGCCTAAAGTCAACGCCCTTTTTTTGATATTCTTTTAAGAGGAAGGTGGAAATCTCGCTATCAGTGGGTCCTGCGATTTTGTTAAGCATCTCAACAACAGTTACCTTGGAGCCGACCGAGTTAAAATACGAAGCCATCTCAAGACCGATAACGCCGCCGCCGATAACGACGAGCTTTTCGGGAATCTCTCTAAGGTCGAGGATTTCTCTGTTTGTAAGGGCAAATCCGTTTTCCAAGCTTTCCTTAGCGCCTTTAATATTAGGAACAAAGGCAGTGGAGCCTGTTGCAATGATGAGCTTGTCGGCAGCGTAAAACCTGCCGTCCACCTCAATTTTAAAGCCTTCGTCACACTTGCCGCAGATCTTACCGTTTCCGTTAAGCACGGTTACGTGGTTTGCCTTCATCTGCATTCCAACGCCGCCAACCAGCTGTTTTACAACTCTGTTTTTGCGGTCAACAACTTTATTCTGGTCGATCTTAACGTTTTCTGCGGTTACGCCGTAGGCGTCGCCGTGCAGAGCGTGCTCGTAAATTTTAGCGGAGTTTAAGAAGGTTTTGGAAGGAACGCAGCCCTCGTTTAAGCAAACGCCGCCGAGCGCCCTTTTTTCAACAACTGCGGTTTTAAGTCCTGCGTGGCCTGCTCTTTCTGCCGCAAGGTAGCCTGCAGGGCCGCCACCGAGAACTATTAAATCAAATTTATCCATTTTTATGCCCCCTTATTTCGCAAGCAGAAGGCGGAAGCTTTCGAGATTCTTGCAAAGGTCCTTAACAAAGCGTGCGGCGGGAGCGCCGTCGGTTGCTCTGTGGTCAAAGGTGAGGGAAAGTCCCATTGCCTTGTAGACCTCGAAGTCCTCTCCGTCCTCCTTAACTCTTGTCATAAGAGTTCCTACTCCAAGAATGCCTGTCTGGGGAGGATTGATAACGGGGGTAAAGCTCTCGATGCCCATAGCTCCAAGATTGCTTACAGTAAAGGTTGCGCCGGAAAGTAAGTCGG
The DNA here is from genome assembly GCA_964508295.1 of uncultured Oscillospiraceae bacterium. Taxonomy (GTDB): domain Bacteria; phylum Bacillota; class Clostridia; order Oscillospirales; family Ruminococcaceae; genus SIG578. The sequence goes on from CAZDSQ010000034.1 coordinate 9,604, forward strand.
GAGAAATCGTGCCCTCCTGAGCCATCTTTGCAAGCTCCTTAGCCTCACTCGAGATCTGAGCGAGAGATTTAAGGTCAGCATAGCGGATGGTGGGAACCATAAGGCCTCTCGGAGTGTCAACCGCAACACCGAGGTGTACGTGCTTAAATCTTCTCATAGTCTCGCCTTCAAGAAGGTGAGCGTTAAGATCGGGGTGGCTTAAAAGCGTTCTTGAAACTGCAAAGAGGACGATATCGTTAAGGGTGATGTTAGGCATACCCATAGCCTCGCCGCCCTTTTTGAGCTGTGCTCTGTACTCAAGAACCTCAGAGGCATCAAATGCGCTGTTTAAGGTAAGCTGAGCCATACCGTTAAGAGATGCCATCATAGACTTAGCAATGGTCTTGCGGATGCCGCTGAACTTGGTATCCTCATACTCAGCCTCGTCGCTTGCCGCAGATACGGGAGAAATGGGCTTAGCCATAAGGTCGCCTATTCCAACTCTGCCGCCGAGTGCGCTGCCGCCCTCTACGTTTGCGGGGTTTACCATAGCCTCGCTGTAGGCCGCCGCTGTGGTTGCCTTGCCAGAAGCGATAAGATCACGGATGTCCTTTTCAACAACTCTGCCGTAAGGGCCGCTGCCGTTAGCCAAGCGAATGTCAACGTTCTCCTTTTCAGCAAGAGCTCTTGCTCTAGGAGAAATCTTGATTTCTCCGTCGTTTACCTTAATTTCTACAGGAGCCTCGACCTTAGCCTCAGCCTTTACTTCCTTTACTTCTTCCTTCTTTTCCTCGGCGGGTGCCTCTTCGCCTGCAGGGCGTAAGGCCGACACATCCTCGCCCGCTGTGCCTACTGCGCAGACGTTAACAAGAACGGGAACGTCGTCACCGTCATTATAGAAAATTTCGAGAATTTCACCCTCTGCGGTGCTCTCGCAGTCAAATGTGGATTTGTCGGTTTCGTAGCCAAAAAGCGCCTCTCCAACCGAAACCTTGTCGCCGACTTTTTTATACCACTGTGTTATGATACAACTTTCGACGGTTATGCCCTGTTTGGGCATAAGTACTCCTTCTGCCATTTGTGTTTCCTCCTATATTTATAATGATTGTAGTTTGCCGAAACGCTAAAAAGCGCTTCGACAAGCCACTTTCTAAGTGGCTTAAGCAAAATTCCGCCTACCGTATACCACTATATTTTCTCACCATTTTCTAAAAGGTAAGCCTCAGCCTCGGTGCTCCAAAGACCGTTTGTCTTTTTAACTATCTTTGCAAGCTCGGCAAATAAAGGCTCACTCTTGCCCTTTTCCTCAAAATCAGCGATAGCGGTAAGGGGCAGGTTTAAGTGGGTGTAAATGAGCTTCTTTCCGCCGGGAATCTTGGGGAGATTTAAGGTTGCATACTCTACTGCGTTAAGTCCGCCGATGTGGGTTACCAGTGCCGACGCAGTAAGCTTGCCCTCAGCCATCATATTAAGGCTTTCTATCATATCGTCTGTGTTGCCGCCGCTTGTTCCTACAAGGTGGGTGGCATCATAGTGAACGTCATAGAAATTGAATTTTGCCTTAAAGTCGGGAGCGGTCGGGCCCGAGAAGAAGTTTAAACATCCGTCGTGTCCCAGAATGTCGTCAGCCTGCTCGATAAGAGCGGGAACGGGAGCAAAAACAACAACGTCGTCAAAGCCTGTGCCACCTGAAAGCTCCATAAGCTCTTTAACGGGGTCCTCGCAAGCGCCGGTGTTAACGTAGGTAAGCTTGATGCCGTTTTTAGCGGCCTCCTCAACTGTGAAGATGCTTGCGGCTCTGTCAAGCCTTTCTTGATTTATATCGGTTACAACCATAACTGAAGGCGCTCTTAAAGCGTGGATAGCGTAGTCAATCGCCGCAAGGCCCATAGGGCCGACAGATGCGAGCAGAGCGAGCTTTCCGCCCTCTACAATGCCCATCTTGTGCTCGTAAACTCCCGCAGTTGTGTGGTAATTTGCGTGATAAGCGCCGATTACGCAGGAGGAGGGTTCGGAGAGCGCTCCGCAGAAATAACCTTCTCCATTATAGGCGAGCAGGCAGTCATTTTCCATAACCTCTTTAGGTAGAATGATATATGTAGCATCGCCGCCGCAATATTTATAGGAATATCCGGGCGAGTCATATCCGTTGTTGGGGATTGCAGGCTGAATGGTTACCTTTTGTCCTGCCTTGAATTTACCCTGCCACTTTTCGCCGACCTCTACGATCTCTCCGCAGAACTCGTGACCAATAATTATGGGATTCTCGGCAACGTCATTGGGAACCCTCTTGTGCCTTGCGCCCTGAATTGCCGCCTTATATGATGACATACAGATGCTGTCGGCAACGACCTTCATAAGAATTTCGTCGCTTTTAATGGCGGGAAGCTCAAACTCTTCAAGTCGCAGATCGTTTTCGCCGTAAAGTCTTACTGCCTTTGTTTTCATCTATCTCTCTCCTTTACAGAATAAAATGCTTAGGTATGCCGTTTTCATAAGTGGGAGCGGTTTCTCCCATTATAAGCGGTCTTATATAGGAAACACACTCGGGCATAACGTCGTTGCCCGCCGCATTTATCCACTCTCTCGGAACTACCTTTTCCTCGTTTGCAACGAGGGCGATATCTACGCTGTATATCTCGGTTTTATAGGTCTCGCCCGCAAGCCTGCGGATTGCGGTCATCTGTCCGCTCACACCGCTTACTGCCTTTTCTACTGCCGCGGCGCCCAGCGCCTTAGACTCCTCAATGTCGGTTTCAGAGGCAATATGTGCGGCGCATCTCTGCATTAGATTAAGCTCAATTGCTCTTACCTTGCAGCCTATTCTTTCCTTTATAATATCAGTCAAGAACTTTGCAGTTCCCGCAAGGTACTTGTGGCCGAATGCGTCAACCGCTCCGCTCTGATGGCTTTCGGCGGCGTACTTTCCGTCGGCCGTTTTAATTCCTTCGCTTACCGCAACAACGATAGCGGGCTTGCTCTCAAGCTTTGCCTTTATGTCATCAATAAACTTATCAATATCAAAGGCGACTTCGGGAAGGTAAATTAAATCGGGGGCGGTATTGCCCTCGCTGCGCGCTAAAGCGGCGGAGGCGGTGAGCCAGCCTGCGTTTCTTCCCATGACCTCAACCACCGTTACGGCGGGAATATCATAAACCGCGCAGTCTCTGCCGATCTCAGCAAAGCTTGTCGCAATATACTTTGCGGCGCTTCCAAAGCCTGGAGTGTGGTCGGTTTCGGGAAGGTCGTTATCAATGGTTTTGGGAGCGCCCATAACCTTGATATCCTCTATTCCTTCCTCTTTAAAATAGCGGGAAAGCTTTAAGACGGTATCCATAGAGTCGTTTCCGCCTGTGTAGACAAAATAGCCGATATTATACTCGCGGAAGACCGAAACTATCTTCTCAAAGGTTTCCTTATCGTCCTCTTTTAATTTCATTCGGCAGGAGCCGAGTGCCGATGCGGGTGTGGTCTCGAGTAGGTGCATCTGCTCGCCGTCAGAAAGGCGCTGACCTATCTCAACAAGCCTGCCCTCGATTATGCCCTTAATTCCGTTACAGCCTGCGTAGACCTTGTCTATCTTATCGCTTTTAAGGGCGTATGCCACCGCGCCTGCAACCGTTGCGTTGATAGCTACAGTAGGTCCGCCCGACTGCGCCAAAAGTAAATTCTTCATAAGTGCCTCCTATAAAATGATTATGCCTTTTTGCTTAAAATTCTCAATAAGCTCGCCAGACACCGCCTTGTCGCAGATGAAATAATCAATGTCATCCTCAACTGCAAAGGTGAAGGGCAGAACGGTGTCCAGCTTACTTGAGTCAACAAGCAAGGCCACCTTTCTCGCCTTTTTGCAGACAAAGCTCTTGACAGCCGCCTCGCCCTCGTTTCCGCAGGTAAAGCCGCAGTCCTTGGAATAGCCCGAAGCTACAACAAAGGCAAGGTCTATATTGATTTTTTCAAGCGACGCTATTGCCGCCGAGCCGTAAAGCGCAAGGTTTTTCTTTTCCAACGTTCCTCCGCAGAGCATTACGTTTACAAAGCTCTTATCCGACAGCATAACAGCACTGTTGGGGCTGTTTGTAACGATACTCAGAGGAGTGTTGGGAATACAATCGCAAAGAGCCGCCGCGGTCGTACCCGAGTCGATATAAACAGAGCTGCCACTCTTTATAAGCGACGACGCCTTGCCCGCGATGATCCTTTTAAGCTCGCGGTTTGCTATCTCGCGGTCACTGAAAGCAGGCTCCTTTTTACTCTCGTCGGGAGATATGTACTTTGCTCCGCCGTGCACTCTCACTATTGCGCCTTTTTTCTCCAGATAGTCAAGGTCCCTATGAACAGTCATTGAACTTACATTCGAAAAAAGCATAATAAGCTCCTTAACACTCATCTGCCCTTTACTCTTTATAAATTCAAGCATCTGCTCTCGTCTGATAGTGTTCACTTTCTCACCTCAAAATGTAACAAGATGATTAAAAATGTTAAATCTAACATATTATAACATTTCGAAACACCGATTGCAAGGTGTAAATATAAAAATATTTTAAAAAACTCTTTACAACGAACAAAAATAATGGTATACTAATAAAGCTTTGACCGAGGCTTAGGGGTTAAGCCCTCTTGGGAGTTCACCTTCCCTATGCTTCGATTATTGCTAATATTATTAAACGAGGTGAAAGAAATGCTTCTTAAAGACGAAAAGAGCACAATCATTGAAAACAATCGTCTGAGTGAAAAGGACACAGGTTCTCCTGAGGTTCAGATCGCTATTCTCACCAAGAGAATTAACGACCTTACCGAACACCTTAAGGTTCACAAGAATGACCATCACTCCAGAAGAGGCCTTCTTAAGATGGTTGGTAAGAGAAGAAACCTTCTCAACTACCTTATTAAGAAGGACATCGAGCGTTATCGTGCTATCATTGCTAAGCTCGGAATCCGTAAGTAATAGCTTACAAAAAAAGGCAGGCAAAGCTCATTTGTCTGCCTTTTGATGCTTTTTTAAAGCATCAAAACTATGCGTTATCACGGCGGAAAAGCAGCAGATTTTTATCTGTGTGTTAGCATTAAATCGACGGCTTAAGGCTCTGGATTTAAGCCGCGGACTTATTGCTAAACAAGCCTTTCCGCCTGATATAAAAATTAAAAAAACAGGAGGAAAACAAAAATGTTTGAGAATTTCAGAGTTTTTGAAACAGAGATCGCCGGCAGACCTTTTAAGCTTGAAACAGGTAAAATGGCCGGCCTTGCAAACGCCGCCTTTATGGCATGCTACGGCGACACAAGAGTTCTTTGTACAGTAACCGCTTCTTCAAAGCCTCGTGAGGGTGTTGACTTTTTCCCTCTCTCTGTAGACTTTGAGGAGAAAATGTACTCGGTAGGCCGCATCCCCGGCTCTTTCCAGCGCAGAGAGGGTAAGGCAAGTGAAAAGGCTATCCTTTCTTCACGTTGCATTGACAGACCCATCCGTCCCCTCTTCCCCAAGGATATGCGTAACGACTGCTCGGTTGTTGCAACCGTTATGTCGGTTGACCCCGACTGCTCGCCTGAAATCACCGCAGCTATCGGTGTTTCCGCAGCTATCGCAGTTTCTGACATTCCTTGGGACGGTCCTATCGCTTCCACCAGCGTAGGCCTTGTTGACGGTCAGATCGTTATCAACCCCACACTTGAGGAGCGCGCTAAGACCGAGCTTACCCTTACCGTTTCTTCGACTGCAGACTTAGTTGCTATGATCGAGGCAGGCGGTAACGAAATTCCTGACGACCTTATGTTTGACTGCATTATGGCAGGCCACGAGGTAAACCGCGAAGTAGTTAAGTTTATTCAGGGCATCGTAGCTGAAATTGGCAAAGAGAAGTTTGCCTTTGAGTCCAGCAACCCCGATCCCGAGATTATGGCAGAGATCGAAGCTTTCTGCATTGAGGACGTTAAGAAGGCTCTTGACACCGACGACAAGACCGTCAGAGACGCCGCTCTCCTTCCCATCTACGACGCTGTTCACGAAAAGTTTGACGAGCGTTTTGAGGGCTGCGAGGCAAAGCTTGACGAGATTATGTACCTCGTTCAGAAGCACGTTGTTCGTGCATGGCTTAAGGACGAAGGCAAGCGTGTAGACGGTCGTGGTATCGACGATATCCGTCCTCTCGACGCACAGGTTGACCTTCTCCCCCGCGTACACGGCTCGGGTATGTTCACCCGCGGTCAGACACAGGTTCTCTCGGTAGCAACCCTTGCTCCCGTTTCTGAAGCACAAAAGCTTGACGGACTTGACGAAGAGGTCAGCAAGCGTTATATCCACCACTACAACTTCCCCTCATATTCGGTTGGCGAGACCAAGCCTTCAAGAGGCCCCGGAAGACGTGAGATCGGACACGGCGCTCTCGCAGAGCGTGCGCTCCTCCCCGTTATTCCCTCGGTTGAAGAGTTCCCCTATGCTATCCGCGTAGTTAGTGAGGTTCTTTCTTCAAACGGTTCTACCTCGCAGGGCTCCATCTGCGGCTCGACACTTGCTCTTATGGCTGCAGGCGTTCCCATCAAGGCTCCCGTTGCAGGTATCTCCTGCGGTCTTATCACAGGCGACGAGGGCGTTTACGGCGACTTTATGACCATGGTTGACATTCAGGGTCTTGAGGACTTTTACGGAGATATGGACTTTAAGGTAGCAGGTACTCACAAGGGTATCACCGCTATTCAGATGGACCTTAAGGTTCACGGACTTACCCCCGAGATCATTAAGGAAGCGTTTGCAAAGACCAGAAAAGCACGTCTTCACATCCTTGACGACGTTATGCTCAAATGTATTCCTGAATATCGCAGCGAGCTTTCGCCCTACGCTCCCAAGATGCTTACCACCGTTATCAGCCCCGACAAGATCGGCGACGTTATCGGTAAGCAGGGCAAGGTAATTCAGTCTATACAGGACCAGTGCGAATGTACCATCAACATTGAAGAAGACGGACACGTTTACGTTTCCGGCATTGACAAAAGCAAGGCTCAGTCTGCTATTGAGATCATCAATCTTATCGCAAACGACCCCGAGATCGGCGCTATTTACAACGGTAAGGTAACAAGACTTATGACCTTCGGCGCATTTGTTGAGATTGCTCCCGGTAAGGAAGGACTTGTTCACATCTCCAAGCTCGATTTCAAGCGTGTAGAAAAGGTTGAGGATGTTGTTTCTGTTGGCGACCACGTTCTTGTTAAGGTTACCGAGATCGACGATCAGGGAAGAATCAATCTTTCCCGCAAGGACGCTCTTGCCGACATTCAGGCAAAAAAAGCTGCTAACGGCGAAAACTAAAAATTAGCTTTTACGGCGGCTGGCTTTTGCCAGCCGCCTATTTTATTAAAAGAAAGGATTTTTACTATGTGGTTCTGGCTTTCACTTGCCGCCATGCTCTGCTGGAGCGGCTCGGACATTTTTTCAAAAATAGGCTCTAAACAAAAAGATAAAAACAGTCATTGGAAGGTGACTTTTGCGGTTGGGCTTATAATGGGTGTCCACTTTGTTATTACGCTAATCGGTGGCGCCATTATTAACAATACCGTCGGCATAGACGCTCTTGAAGCTACGGCAGGCGGAAAAATCTTAGCCTCGCTCTTTTACACCGATTTTGTTTTTATGGACTTTGTCCGTTACCTCCCTGTTGCCGCACTTTACATTCTCGCAATGGTTTTCGGATACATAAGCCTGCGATACATAGAGCTTTCCATTTCCTCCCCTATATGCAACTGCTCAGGCGCGCTTGCATTCGTTTTGTGCCTTATTTTTGGTATTTATTCATCAGAGGATGTAACCACCACCGTAATAATCGGCGTAGCCTTAATTACTGTTGGTATTGTTGCTCTTGGCTTTGTTGAAAATTACGAGGATGCCGAGGTCAAGGCTGCCCGTCAGGAAAAGGCCAACCGCAAGTATGCAAAAAGCTTTTTGGCGTTTCTGCTCCCCGTAGCGTATCTCATCATTGATGCTCTTGGCACTGTAGGCGACGAGTTTATTTTCTCCATCAAAGGACCTAACGACGACGGAATTATCACCGATTACGCTGCAAACTCCGCCTTTGAGTTTACCTTTTTACTTGTTGCTGTATTTTCGTTTATCTGGATCAAGTTTGTCAAAAAAGACAAGCTCTTTTTCGGCAACAAGCACCTCTATCTCGGCGGTGCCTGTGAAACAGTCGGTCAGATATTCTATATGGCAGTTATGTTCAGCGATTTCTCCGAGGGTATGGTCATTATCTCGGCTTACTGCGCGGTTTCGGTGCTTTGGAGCCGCATTTTCCTCAAAGAAAAACTCTCTTGGAAGCACTACGCTTCCATTGCCTGCGCCTTCGCGGGTATTGTGATGCTGGGATAAAAAACATTTAAAAGGGGTTATTTTTATGAACAGAAAAATTATCGCTCGCAAAAGCGGCAAGGTTATAAATATTTTTTATCCCTGCTCTTTTTCTGAAAACTACATTCGCTACGAATACATCTACATCGACTCTGACTCTGACAATATGCATCAGTGGAGAGTTCGGCAGATTGCAATAGCAGACTCTGCGCTTTGCGACACCTTCCTCTTAAACGGCTCAAACGAGTGGGAGGGCGCTATTTTAGAGGTCGGCGCTCCCGACTTTATGGGCGGCTACCACGGCGACGAGAATAACACGGGAATTTCAATTCTTATTGACAACCGTCTTGTGTCGGTCAACGAGGACTTTGAAAAACAATGCTCCCGCGTTAAAATCACCGCTACCTCTCTTTTAAACAGAGCCGACACCCCCGGCGACAACGTTTTTGCGAGAGTTAAAATTTCAGAGTGGGATCAAAACGGTTACAGCGTTACAAACCGCTTTGAGCTTTTACAGGACATCGAAATCCACCGTTTTGAAAACATTATGATGGGTCTGCCCCTCTTTAAAGGCGAGGAGCGCTTTATAACACACGCCGCCTCCAACACCCATCCCATACCCGTTTTTGTCAGCGCCGACAGCAGCGAAAACCGCGACAAGCCCATCTTTGCGGGCGACCACTTTGCCAGCGCCTTTGAGTACTTTGCGCCCGAGCATAACTTCTACGCCTCGGTTAAGGGAATTTTTGATTTGGAAAAGTACCCTAACGGCTTCAGGCTTTTTGACAATTGGCGAGTAGGCACCGACAAGGTTATCAAGGCCTACTTTAATATGACGGGAAAACACAGCGGCAAAAAGGGCGAGATATTTGAGTCCAAAGCAATTTACACCTTAGAGGCATAAAGGAGAATTACCAATGCTTAAGCTTTGCATATTTGATATGGACGGAACGCTTGTTGACACCATATCTTCAATCGCATATTTTGCAAACCGTGCATTAAATATGTACGGTCTGCCCACGGTAGAGGAAAAGCACTACAAAATAATGGTCGGAAACGGCGCAAGAGTGCTTTGTGAGAGAATGATCGAGCGCGTCAGCGGCAGCGCCGAGCAACTTGAAAAGGTTTATAAGGAATACAACACAAGTTACGATGCCGACTTTCTCTATCTTACAAAGGCCTACGACGGCACAATAGAGATGCTTCGCTCCCTTAAAGAGATGGGGGTCAAGACCGCAATTCTTTCCAACAAGCCCGATTCTACCGCCAAAAAGGTTTCAGATGCGCTGTTTGAAAGCGGACTTATTGACGTTTGCTACGGCGCAAGAGATGGCATCGCCCTAAAGCCCGACCCCGAGGGAGTTTTCGAAATTCTCAAGGAGTTTGGTGCAGAAAAGGACGAGGTCCTCTACATAGGCGACACGGCAACCGACATCAAGACCGCCAAAAACGCAGAGCTGACTTCCATCGGCGTTCTTTGGGGCTTTCGTGACAGGGCCGAGCTTGAAGGCGCAGGCGCAGACCACATAATAGGTCGCCCCAGCGAGATCATCCCCATCGCACAAAACTTTAATAAGTAACAAAAAATTCCCTCTAACGGAGACACTTCGTAAAGAAGCAGTCTCCGTTTTTATATAATAAAAAGACA
>CAZDSQ010000035.1:0-19091 GCA_964508295.1 uncultured Oscillospiraceae bacterium
GTTGAGGTACACGCGGTGCATGAGGGCTACCTGCTCGATCAGTTTGCTATTGAGTTTTTCAACAAACGAACCGACGAATACGGCGGAAGCTTTGAAAACCGCTATCGCTTTGCGGCAGAGGTCGTAAAGGCTATCAAAGAGGCCTGCGGCGAGGATTATCCCGTATCGCTTCGTTACTCGGTTGAGTCTAAGATGAAGGGCTTCTGCGAAGGAGCTATGCCCGGCGAGGAGTATACCGAGGTCGGTAGAAATATGGAGGAGTCCGAAAAGGCGGCAAAGTATCTGCAGGATGCAGGCTACGATATGCTTAACGCCGATAACGGCACCTACGACTCTTGGTATTGGGCTCATCCCCCGATGTATATGCCCGAGAACTGCAACCTCGAGGACGTTTCCCACATCAAAAAGTTTGTTGATATTCCCGTTGTTTGCGCAGGTAGAATGGACGCCGAGGTCGGCGCACAGGCGGTAGCAGACGGCAAAATCGACGCTGTAGGCGTTGCCAGACAGTTCTTGGTTGACCCCGAGTGGATAACCAAGCTTATCGAGGATAGGCTCGAGGATATCAAGCCCTGCATCTGCTGCCACGCGGGTTGCTTTAACTTCTCGTCCTCCAAGGGACACGCCAACACTCAGGATCTTTCCGATACAATGGGACTTGCCCGTTGTGCATTAAATCCCGAAACAATGCAGTCTAAGAAATACAGCGTGCAGCCTGCCAAAAAGAGCAAAAAGGTTGCTGTTATCGGCGGTGGTATCGGTGGTATGGAGGCGGCCATCCTCTGCGCCAAGAGAGGACATAAGGTCACCCTTTTTGAGAAAACCGATAAGCTTGGCGGAGTGTTTATCGCTGCGGCGGCTCCTTCCTTTAAGGAAAAGGACAGAGCTCTTATTGCTTGGTATATCCGTGAACTCTCCAAGCATCCCATCGAGGTAAAACTCAATACCGAGATTTCCGATGTAAAGAGCCTTGATGCCGACGAGATAGTTGTAGCAACCGGCGCAAAGGCAAGAAAGCTCAACATTAAGGGTAGCGAAACTGCCGTTGAGGCAGTCGATTTCCTCTTGGGAAATGCCGAGGTTGGCGAGAGAGTTACAGTAATCGGCGGCGGACTTACAGGCTGCGAGATAGCCTACGAGCTTTATTTAAGCGGCAAAAAGCCTACAATCGTCGAAATGCAGGACGACCTTATCACAACGCCCGGCATCTGCCTTGCAAACACCAGCTACCTGCGTGATTTCTTTAAAGCAAATAACGTTCCCGTCCATCTTGAAACCGCTCTCTGTGAGGTAAACGGCGGCAACGTAACCGTAAAAGACAAGGACGGCAAAGTTTTTGAGATTGAGGGCGACAGCGTTGTTATGTCGGTAGGCTACAATCCTGCTCCCGTTGCAACTAAATCCAAGCACATCCACGTTATCGGCGATGCTGATAAGGTTGGAAACTTACGAACTGTTATCTGGGGCGCTTGGGACGCTTGTATGAAATTCTGATTTTAAAAGGAGAAGAGCTATGATACTTACAAAAGAACAGCAGGCTATTCTTGACGGCGAAAAGGGCGAAACCTTAGCCAAAGTTATGAAAACTCTGGTTATGTACGGCGATGCCTTTGAGGCAGAGAAGCTTGTTCCTATTACTTCAAAATATAACCACCTTGTAACCTCTTTCGGCCTTAAGGTTATGTCGCCTGTATATGACCTTATGCAGCAGCTTCTTGATGCAGGCGTTGCTTCGGAGCAGCAGTTTTCTGTTGACCCTCGCCCGCTCGATAAGAACGTTCCCGCAAACTTTTTGCAAAATCTTGTCTTCAGCAAGTTTATGTACACCAAGCAGGATTTCTATGAAAAGCAGTTAAAAGAGCTCGGTCTTATGAATGACGATGCATTTAGCTGTACCTGCTATATGGACGAGATGGGTAACAAGCCCAAGAAGGGCGACGTTCTCTCCTGGGCAGAGTCCAGCGCTGTTGTTTATGCAAACTCGGTCTTAGGCGCAAGATGTAACCGTAACTCAGGCATTATTGATATTATGGGCTCGATAGTTGGATACGTGCCTTATTTTGGCCTGCTTACCGATGAGGGCAGAAAGGCTACATGGGTTGTCAAGGTTGAAACCACAAAGAAACCCGAGGCTCAGCTTCTTGGCTCGGCAATCGGTATGAAGGTTATGGAGGACGTTCCCTACGTTGTCGGATTAGACAAGTGGATAGGCAACGAGCTTAATGATGACGCCTGCGCTTATCTTAAGGATTTCGGCGCCGCAACTGCATCTAACGGCGCAGTTGGCCTTTACCATATCGAAAACCTCACCCCCGAGGCAGTGGAGCTCGGCGAAAAGCTTATCGCCGAGGGCGCTATGGAGTACGTTATCGACGATGCTGAGCTTAAAAGAGTTCAGGATAACTATCCTGTTATCTGGAAAAATCCCGATGCCGCTCCCAAGCTTTGCTTTGTCGGTTGCCCCCATCTGTCGCTCCAGCAGCTTAAGGATTGGACCGACAATATCGAGGCAGAGCTTAAAAACAGCGGCAAGAAAAAGGTTGTTATCCCCACCGTCCTCACCGCCGCTCCCAAGGTGCTTGAGCAGTTTAACAAAACAGAATATGCCGCTCGCCTTAAGGCAACAGGCGTAATCACCTCTTATATCTGCCCGCTTATGTATATGAACAATCCGCTCTGCAAAAAGATGCCGGTTATTACCTCGTCAAATAAACTGCGTACATACACAAGCGCAAGATATTACACAGACGGCGAGATATTAAAGCTCATTACGGACGGAGGTAAGAAATAATGAAACAGTTTCAGGGAAGAGTTGTAACCCCAGGTACAGTTACTGCCGAGGCGGTGGTAACAACTGAAGGCTTTAACACCCTCGCATCTCTGCAGATGGCTCTGCAGTTTGGTGATAAAGAGGTAAAGTGCGGCGACCAGAATAACAGCGAGCTTCACGGCAAGTCACTTTTAAATAAGGCGCTCTGCCTGCCGCAGACCATTGGCTCTACAACCGGCGGACTTGTTCTTTACTGCGCCTGCGCTATGGAAAAGAACCCCGCTTGTATGCTCTTTGCAAATCATATCGACTCGCTTGCCGCCGCAGGAGCGGTCCTGGCAGACGTTTGGGTCGACAACGTTTCGATGCCCGTTGTTGACTGCCTTGGCGATGAGTTTTTAGCTTACGTTAAGGACGGAATGAAGATAACAGTCAAAGAAAACGGCATAGTTGAGGTTGAATAAATAAAAAAGACGGGCTCTAAGCCTGTCTTTTTTATAATAGCTCAAAATGATTTTTGTGGCAATCAATTACGCCCTCAGCCTTAAGCTTGCTGATCTCGTTGGAAAGTCCACTTCTGTCAACCCCGAGATAATCGGCAAGCTCCTGCCTGTCAAACGGAATTTCAAAGCGGCTCTGCTTTGCTCGTTTCGCTTGGAACATAAGATAGGTCATCAGCTTTTCTCTCGTTGAGCGCTTTGAGCTTATCTCTATCTTTTGGTGGAATACAATGTTTTTGAGCGCAACTATCCGCATAAGATTAAATATCATCTGCGAATGAAAATTGCAGGAGTTAGAGCAGGAATGCATAACCCGCCTGCAGTCAATGAGCATAATATCACAGTTCTCGCTCGCAACAACGTTTATTGGAATGCTTTTAATCTCGGCGCAGGCAAACGACTCACCGAAAAGTTCGCTCGGCTCGGCAGTTGAGAGAATGGTTCTGTTTCCGTAATAGTCGTTTCGTTCTATCTGTACCGTGCCCGAAAGCACAATTCCGATATATCGCGCCGCCTCTCCCTCCGAAATTATAACGTCCTTTTTCCTAAAGCTTTTGGCCTCTGCCTTAAGGCAGTCAAGTAGCGGCATCAGATCGTTGTTTTCAATTTCTGCAAAAAGGGGACATTTTCGCAAAATTTCAAAATATTTTTTCATTTTTTCACCTTTTGTTGAAATTTCAACATACTTGCTGATTTTATTATATTATAATAAGGCTACAAAATCAAGGAGGAAATGAAAATGCTTAGAAAAATTATAAAAATAGATGAAGAAAAATGTAACGGCTGCGGAGCCTGCGCTGCCGCTTGTCACGAGGGTGCTATAGAAATGATAAACGGAAAGGCAAAGCTCACCCGTGAGGATTACTGCGACGGACTTGGCGACTGCCTGCCAGCCTGCCCCGTAGATGCGATAAGCTTTGAGGAAAGGGAGGCCCCCGAGTATAACGAGGAGGCCGTGAGGAAAGCAAAGATGGAAAAATTCGGTGTAAAGCTGCCCTGCGGCTGCCCAGGTACTCAGTCAAAAGCAATCGAGAGAAAACCCGCTCCCGCAAACACAGAGCCTGTTACAAGCCAGCTTTCGCAGTGGCCTGTGCAGATAAAGCTCGTTCCCGTCAATGCCCCTTATTTTGACGGCGCAAATCTGCTCATAGCCGCCGACTGCGCCGCTTACGCCTACGGAAACTTTCACAACGAATTTATCAGAAACCGCATAACTCTGATAGGATGTCCCAAACTTGATGAGGGGGATTACAGCGAAAAGCTTACCCAGATCATCAAAAACAACAACATAAAGAGTGTTACTATAGTTCGTATGCAGGTGCCCTGCTGCGGCGGTATTGAAAATGCCGCAAAAAGAGCGCTGCAGGCAAGCGGAAAGTTTATTCCCTGGCAGGTTGTAACGATTTCTACCGACGGCAGAATTATCGATTAAAATTCGATTGAAAATGGCAAAATAATGTGCTAAAATCAAAGTATATTCTATATGGAGGAAAAACGCTATGTTTATTTCTGACAGCATTAAGTATATAGGTGTCAACGACCATAAGGTCGACTTGTTTGAGGGACAGTATGTCGTTCCCAACGGAATGGCTTACAATTCTTATGCCATAATTGACGAAAAAATTGCAATTATGGACACAGTTGATGCCTCTTTCACTCACGAGTGGCTGGACAATATTCAGAACACTCTGGGAAACAGAAAGCCTGATTATCTCATTGTTCAGCATATGGAGCCTGACCACTCGGCAAATATTATGAATTTTGTTAAAGCCTATCCCGATGTCAAGATCGTTTCGTCAGCAAAGGCTTTCGCTATGATGAAAAACTTTTTCGGCACCGATTTTACAGATAAACAAATCGTAGTAGGCGAGGGTGATACTCTTTCGCTCGGTAAACATAACCTTACCTTTGTAACCGCTCCTATGGTTCACTGGCCCGAGGTTATCGTCACTTATGACAGCACTGACAAGGTTCTCTTCTCGGCTGACGGCTTTGGAAAGTTCGGCGCCCTCGATGTAGAGGAGGATTGGGCCTGCGAGGCAAGAAGATATTATATCGGCATCGTAGGAAAGTACGGCGCGCAGGTGCAGGCGCTTCTTAAAAAGGCGGCAGGCCTTGATATTCAGACCATCTGCCCGCTTCACGGCCCCGTTCTTACAGAAAACTTAGGCTATTACCTTAACCTTTACAACACCTGGTCGAGCTATCAGCCTGAATCCGAGGGCATCGTTATTGCATACACCTCGGTTTATGGTAATACTAAAAAGGCAGTTATGCAGCTTAAGGAAAAGCTTGAGGCAAACGGCTGCCCCAAGGTCGTTGTAAATGACCTTGCAAGATGCGATATGGCAGAGGCGGTTGAGGATGCTTTCAGATACAACAAGCTTGTTCTCGCAACCACAACCTACAACGCCGAGATATTCCCCTTTATGCGCGAGTTTATAAACCACCTTACAGAGCGCAACTTCCAGAACAGAACTGTTGCTTTAATTGAAAACGGAAGCTGGGCGCCTCTTGCCGCAAAGGTTATGCGCTCTATGTTTGAAAAGAGTAAGAATATAACCTTTACCGAAACAACGGTAAAAATTCTCTCTGCGCTTAATGAGGAGAGCGGCGCACAGCTTAACGCCCTTGCAGAAGAGCTTTGCAAGGATTATCTCGCTCAGCAGAGCGAAACTGCAAATAAAAACGACCTTTCGGCGCTTTTCAATATCGGTTACGGACTTTACGTCGTAACCTCTAACGACGGCAAAAAGGATAACGGACTTATCGTTAACACCGTAACTCAGGTTACAAACACGCCAAACCGCCTTGCCGTTACCATCAACAAGGAAAACTATTCCCACCACGTAATAAAGCAGACCGGCAAAATGAATATCAACTGCCTCACGGTTGACGCTCCGTTTTTGGTGTTCGAGCAGTTTGGCTTTAAGAGCGGCAGAAACGTTGATAAGTTTGAAAATTGCGAGCCTCTGCGCTCGGATAACGGGCTTGTTTTCCTGCCTCGATACATCAATTCCTTTATGTCGCTTAAGGTCGAGCAGTACATTGACCTTGACACACACGGAATGTTCATCTGCTCGGTAACCGAGTCGAGAGTTATTTCCGATAGGGAAACTATGAGCTACACCTATTATCAGAACAACGTTAAGCCCAAGCCTCAGACCGACGGTATAAAGGGCTACGTATGTAAGGTCTGCGGCTATGTTTATGAGGGCGAAACTCTCCCTGAGGATTTTGTCTGCCCGCTGTGTAAGCACGGTGCGGCCGACTTTGAAGAGATAAAATAAGGAGGTGAAGGGGAATGAAATACGTTTGCGATGCTTGCGGATGGGTCTATGACGAGGAGGCTGGAGATGCCGAGCTCGGCATTGCTCCCGGCACAAAGTTTGAGGATCTTCCTGAAGATTTTGAGTGTCCTCTCTGTGGCGTGGGAAAGGATACCTTCAGCGAGGAATAAAGTATGATCTTAAAAAGCGGCAGGATATAATCCTGCCGCTTTTTGTTGACTTTTTGTGTACCTAAATTTATAATAAAAGAAAAGAGAGGTGCGTAGGTCATGGAAAATTTTCAGATAGTAACCTTTAATCTCCGCTATCTTTGGGATAAGGACGGAGTAAACAGCTTTGTGCATAGAAGCGGTCTGATTCTTGAAAAAATCAGCGGTGAAAAGCCCGATGTTATTTGTTTTCAGGAAGCGGTCGATAAAAATATGGAGTTTCTCTCCCGCAACCTTAATGATTACTATTTTATGCACGCCCACAGAAGTGCCGAGTATTCGGGAGAGGGTGTTGCTATTGCTTACAGAAAAGAGCGCTTTAATCTTTTCAGCCTTGATTCTTTCTGGCTTTCGGACACTCCCGAGGTGGCCGGCTCGCGCATAGAGGGGCAGAGTAGCTGCCCGAGAATTTGCCAGTGCGCTCTCTTGCAGGAGAAGAGCAGCGGCGAGCTTTTCAGGGTAGTGAACGTGCATCTTGATTACGGAAATCCCGAGGTAGAGGCAAAGGAAATGGCGCAGATAATTGCTTACCTTAACGAGAAAAACGCCATTGTAGACGTTCCGTTCTTTGTTTTGGGCGATTTTAACAGCGAGCCTGATAGCAAGGCTATCGCACTCTGCAATAATTCAAAGTCCCCCAAAATGATAGACCTTACCGACAAAATAGAGAGCACCTTCCACGGCTTTGGAACAAAGTGTTCCGACTGCAAGATAGACTATATATTCACCGACGAAAAAACCGCCGAAATCCCCCATACCGTCGAGAGATGGGAGGAGTGCCTAAACGGCATCTACCTCTCCGATCACTACCCCATAAGCGTTAAGTTTTAATTATAACAAAAAGCCCCCCTCTGACGAGGGAGGTGGCAAAACCGTAGGTTTTGACGGAGGGAGAGAAAGTTGAGAGAATTTAGTTTGAACATCTCTACCTCAGTCTTTTGATTCGCAAAATCCAGCTCCCGCTACTGCATAAGTTCGGCTTGTAAATCAAAGATTTGGAGCCTTACTTATCGTCAGAGGGAGCCGATAAAAAAGGAGATTGCCATGAACTTTTTAGGTATAGCCAAAGCCCGCCAGTCCTGCAGGGCTTATGACCAAAACAGAGCAGTTGAAAAAGAGAAGCTCGACGCAGTTTTAGAGGCGGCAAGGCTTGCGCCCTCTGCCTGCAACGGCCAGCCGTATCACCTTACTGTCTGTCAAGGCGAAACTGCAAAAGAGGTTGCCCGCGCCACTATGGGAATGGGTATGAACAAGTTTGCACTGCAGGCTCCCGTTCTTATCGTCATTTCCGAGATGCCTTATGTTAAAACGGCGGCGCTCGGCGCCAAGGTCAAGGGCAACGATTACCGTTCGATTGACATCGGCATTGCCGCCGCGTACCTCACCGCCGAGGCAACCAGTCAGGGCCTTTCAACCTGCATTCTCGGCTGGCTCGACGACGAAAAAATTCGCAAGATCTGCGATCTTGAGTATCCCGCCCGCCTTGTGATAACCCTCGGCTACGCAAAAGAGGGCGACCCCCTCCGAGTCAAAAAGCGCAAGGACTTAGATGAGCTTGTTTCTTATAAATGAGGTGATTTATTATGGATAAACTGTGTAGATGGGCTGCAAATCATCAGAAGTTGTATTTTTTAATTGCAAGTTTTATTTTTGTAACAATATATAATATCTGCCTTCCGGTGCTAAACGCTCCGCTTTGGCTTATTATCGTTGTTGACTTTATTCATATTTTATTCTTCTATCTTCAATCGGCAAGCAGTATATTGGTAATACTGCAAAAGGCTTCAAAACAATATGATGACTATTGTGATCCTTTTCCACTTTTAAATGAAGCTGAGGGATTCTTAAAAAAGAAAAATTCTGTTGCTACAGAACACGCACTTTTGCTTGATAAGTGCGCGGCACTTATGGGAATCGGCGAAAATCAAAAGGCTTATGATATTTTGACTGCAATCAATATTGATAAATCGAGTAGCACAATTAACGATGTAAAGATAATATATTATTATAATCTTATGTGTGCATGCGATGAGCTTGGTATGAATGAGCAGGCAGAAGTATATTACTCAAAGGTTCTTGTTATGTATCCCGATATTACAAGCAAAAAAATGAGAGAGCAGTTTGAGTTAAATATGAAAATGGCAAAGGTAATGCAATGCTTCAGACAAGGGGAATATGCAGAAGTAATAAATATTTTGAATACTATAACGCCCTACAACTTAAGGCAAAGAGTTGGCAACTCTCTCACCTATGCAGAGGCCTATCTTGCTCTCGGTGAGGTTGAAAAAGCCAAAGACCACCTTGTGTTTGTCATAGTAAACGGCAATAAGCTTGCTTGCGTTAAAGAGGCACAGGAGCTTTTAAAAACAACTCCATACGCCGATATGCTGAAATCCTTTTCCATAAACTGAGGTAAAATATTAAAAACCTGCGATAGATTTCTAACGCAGGTTTTTTTATTTTATTTTGTTCTAAGTCCTTTGGGGTAGTGGTTTTTAAGCCTGCCGCCCACCACTTTGCCGCCGCCGACTGCGCAGCCGCAAACGGTAACAGCCGCCCAGCCGTTAGGTAGGTCGACCGAAATTTCCTCGCCGTGCAGGTAACGCTTTAGGTCGTCGCTGTCGGGAGCGAGGTCGAGCTTTCGCTTAAATCGGCTTCCCATCGCCATAAAAAACTGATGATGAGGCTGAATGTAACCCTTTTTGACTTCGCCTATCGTAACGCCGCAACTGAAAGCCGCACCTTTTGGTACGTCAAAGTCGGGAGTAAAATAAACGGGGTTTTGATTGTACATTGTAACGTGGCTCTTGTCGTAGCTCTCAAGCAGGTCGTCAAGAAAATCGGTTACGACCTTGTCAAGCTTTGCCTCTTTTTTAATCGGCTTTTTGGGAGCGGGGCAGCCCTCGCCTCTGTGGCGCAAAACCGCCATAAACTGCCCCTCGCCACGAGAAAGGTGGGGATAAAACCTGCGGGCAAAATGAATATTCTTGCACTCGCAGCCATCAAAGCAAATGCCGTCAGAGGTGCTCGCTTTAACTCTGTCAGTAACCTCGCAGAGCTCAAACTCGCTGTGCGCCTTTAAAAAGGCATCGACCACCATCTCGTTTTCGTTTAACGAAAAGGTGCAGGTGGCGTAAACTATGTAGCCGCCGCTTTTAAGGCATTTTGCGGCATTTTCTAAAATCTCGCGCTGGCGGGCGGCGCACATCTTTACGTTTTCCTCGCTCCACTCGTCTATGGCGATCTGCTCTTTTCTGAACATTCCCTCGCCCGAGCAGGGTGCGTCAACCATAATCAAATCAAAGGTGTCGGGGAAAAGAGCGGCGAGCCGCTTTGTGTCAAGGCAGGTGGTAACGCAGTTTAAAAGCCCGAGACGCTCAATGTTGCCCGTGAGAATTTTGCACCTTGACGGTATGATCTCGTTGGAAACAAGAACGCCCTTTCCACCCAGCTTGTTTTTAAGCTGACTGCTTTTTCCGCCCGGTGCGGCGCACATATCAAGCACCGCCCAGTCGGGCTGAATTTCTACGCACTCGGCGGGAGCCATTGCCGCAGGCTCCTGAACGTAAATCATTCCTGCATGGTGAAACGGGTGGTTGCCGATCTTATCGTGCTCTAAATAAAATCCGTTCTCGACATAAGGAATTTTTCCACGAGAAAAGGTGTTGAGTTGTTTAAAAGCTTCAAGCGGAATTTTGTCTGTGTTAACTCTAAAAGCACGAACAGGCTCGTCGTTTACAGCCTTTTCATAAAGCTCAAAGTCGGCGCCCAAAAGCTCCTTCATTCGCTCTTTAAATTTTTGCGGTAACTCTTTCATTTGCTGTCCTCGTCTAAATTCATTTCGGCATAAAGCATACACATAGAAATTGCGGTTATTGCAGCGGTTTCTGTTCTCAAAATTCGTTTTCCAAGCGAGATTATTTTGCCGCCCGAATTTTGAGCCTTTGCTATTTCTAGCTCGTCAAAGCCGCCCTCGGCGCCGATAAGAATGCCGACCGACATTCCGCCCTTGATTTGTGAGAGCGCCTCTTTTGTGTCAGCCATTCCGTTCTTGCTCTCGTAGGGAACTAAAAGAATGTCAAGCTCCTCGGCTTTTTTCAGCGCCTTTTCAAAAGATAAAACCTCGCAAACTTCTGGAATTGCGCTTCGCTTGCTCTGCTTTGCGGCGCTCTCGGAAATGGCCTGCCAGCGCTCTTTCTTTGATTTCTTTTTCTTGTCGTCAAGCTTTACTACGCACCTTGCCATCTCGGTAGGTACAATAGAATGAACTCCAAGCTCGACCGCCTTTTGAATGATAAGCTCCATTTTGTCGCTTTTGGGCAGTCCTTGGAAAAGAATTATCTTGATAGGCAGACTTGTATTTTGATAGTTTTCCTTTAAAATGAGCGCAGAAACATAGCCGTCATTAAAGCCCTCAAGCCTGCAAAGGCTGCTCACGCCGCCGCAACTTACAAGAAACTCGTCTCCCTCGCGCATACGAAGCACGTTTTTTATGTGATTAAAGTCAGGACCGCCTATAAAGAAGCGCTCGCCCTGCCTGTTTTCCTCTGTAGCAAAAAAATTAAACATTTTCCCACCGTCCTTAAATCTATTGTATCAAATAATTCTGCTTTTGACAATCACATATTTTGATTGAATATTGGCTTTTGTTGTGCTAAAATCAGCATAGCGATTTTCTAAGGAGAAAAGAAATGGACTCTAAATACAAAAGGCTGAAATATGCCTGCTATTCAAGCAATATTTCGATGTCGGTGGTGGGCAACCTCTCGCCGATATTATTTTTAATATTTTAAAAAATGTACGGCATTTCGTATTCGCTTTTGTGCCTTTTGGCGCTTGTAAACTTTGTTACCCAGCTTATAATTGACCTGATTTTCTCCTTTTTCTCGCACAGATTTAATATCTCGAAAACCGTTAAAATAATACCTATAATAACCATCGCAGGCCTTTTGATCTACGCCCTCTGGCTCTGCGTTGCGGCAATTTTCTTAGGCGGCGCACTCTTTCCGCTTGTGGCGGTGTTTGTATTCCTGCGGCTTTTAAAAACAAATAAATAACAATCTCCCTAGAAATACACTTGGCAAGCAGGTGTTCTCTAGGGAGATTTTTTTATATATGTGCGCGGTTTTTGTATTCGGTCGGAGTCATTCCATATTCTCGCTTAAACACTCGCGCAAAGTACTGTGGGTTTTCAAACGAAAGGCGAGTGGAAATCTGGGTAATGTTAAGATGGTCGGCACGCAAAAGCTCTTTTGCGCGCTCCATTTTTTTGGCGATTGCAAAGGCGGAAAGGCTTTGCCCAGTGTGCTCGCGGAAAATTCGGCTTAAAAAGCTTTTGCTATAACCAAAAGCACGACATATTTCGTCAATCCTTATGGTTTCTTCGCACCGCGAGGATATATAATCTTTGAGTGCAGAAATCAGCGGCGCCTCCTCTGTAAGCTGTGGCAGAGCAAATGCTTTTTCTTTTTCCTCTAAGCGAAGCAGGTAAATAAGCAGCTGTTCCATATATCCCTTTATAAGTTGCTCGCTTCCAAGCGGCGCATTTTTTTTGCGGCGAAGGTGCCGAAGGTCCGGGTCGTTTTTGGGAATATGATAGCTCTGCTCCGCTTCATTGATTATAGAGGTAAGCAAGCTTTTATGTTCCTTTTTTAGTACAGAGCAAAACCGTTCAAAAAATTGCATAGAAAGAGAAGATGAAACAAATGAAATAACAAAAAAGTTCGGGGCGGATTCATACGAACGTATGGTGTGAAATTCGTTGGGGCGGTGGAAAATAACTTCGCCTTGGGAAAGTACAATTTCCTCACCGTCACGAGTTATGGCAACGCTGCCCTTGTCAACGTAAACCATCTCCCAGAAATCGTGGGATTCGCCGTCAAAGGTAAAGCCCTTGCCAACCTCATAGTAATGAATAGTAACGATTTTTGTGATGTCCACGACCGTTTTCGGTCGTGTTTTTATATATTCTTTTTTCAAAGCTTGGCCCCTCCTGTGTACGATAATGAACATAATAAATACAAAAATGACTGTTCAAAAATGCACTTGTTTAATACAATAATAGCACAAATCAGAAAATTTTCAAGGAGGTTTTTATGAAAAAAGGAATTAGTATATGGTCTTTTCCTGCTCAGTCGTTAAAGGAAAGCTTCGCCCTTGCCGCAGACGCAGGATTTGAGGGTGTAGAGGTTGCTCTTGACGAGAGCGAAGGCGAGATAAGACTTGAGTCGACTGAAAAGGAACTGCTTGACATAAAGCGTCAGGCAAACGACTGCGGAATAGAGCTTTACAGCGTTGCAAGCGGTCTTTACTGGTCATATTTTTTAAATGACGAGGACGAGACTGTGCGCATAAAGGCACAAGACATTGTTAAAAAGCAGCTTGAAACAGCCGCCATTCTAGGCTGCGATTCCATTCTTGTTATTCCCGGTTGTGTAAATGCAGAGTTTGCGGCACCAGGAAAGGTTATGGATTACGAAATCTGCTATAATCGTTCGCTTGAGTCTATAATCAAGGTAAAGCAGTATGCAGAGGAATACAAGATAAACATCGGACTCGAAAACGTATGGAATAAATTTTTGCTTTCTCCTGTAGAGATGCGTGACTTTATCGACAAGGTGGCGAGCGATTGGGTTGGAAGCTACCTTGATGTTGGTAACACCCTTGCAAACGGTTATCCTGATCATTGGATTAGTACACTCGGAAAGCGCATAAAAAAGGTTCATTTCAAGGATTACAGGGTAGAGGCAGGCGGACTGCACGGATTTGTTGACTTGCTTGCAGGCGATGTAAACTATCCCGCTGTTATGCAGGCGCTTAATGAGGTTGGCTACGATGGCTGGGTAACGGCAGAAATGATACCCAACTATAAATATCATAGCGAAACCATTATTTACAACACGTCCAACTCTATGGACAGGATTTTAGGAAGGAAGTAATTCTATGTTAAAGGTTGGTCTTATTGGCTGTGGGTTTATGGGCACAATGCACGCAAACTGCTATAAAGTTTTAGATGGAGTAGAGCTTACCGCAGTAGCGGATATTCGACCCCTAAAGGCAGAGCAGTTAGCAGACGGCGCACAAATTTACTGTGACGGCAAAGAGCTTATTGAAAACGCAGACGTAGATGTTATTGATATCTGCTTGCCTACATATCTGCACGCAGAGTATACAATGCTTGCTATGGATAAGGTTAAGTATGTGTTTGTTGAAAAGCCTGTAACTCTGACAGTCGAGGAAAGCGAACAGCTTAAAGCTAAACAGGCAGAGACAGGCGCATTTGTTCAGGTTGGTCAGGTTATTCGCTTTTGGGATGAGTATGTCGCACTTTATGATATGGTAAGGAGCGGTAAATACGGCAGGGTTGTAAATGCTAACTTTCGCCGCATAAGCCCTAAGCCTGATTGGGGCTTTAACAATTGGTTGTGTGATGCTAAGCTTTCGGGCGGTGCCGCACAGGATTTACATATTCACGACATTGATTATGTGTTATCTCTCTTTGGCGAGCCCAAGTCGGTTTCTTCTATCAAAAATGTA
Source organism: uncultured Oscillospiraceae bacterium (assembly GCA_964508295.1). Taxonomy (GTDB): domain Bacteria; phylum Bacillota; class Clostridia; order Oscillospirales; family Ruminococcaceae; genus SIG578. Next base: position 14,306 of record CAZDSQ010000035.1, read on the forward strand.
ATTAGTGAGGAAAACTCATACGTAAACACATTGATGCAATATGATACTTGTGTAGTAACGGTGGAGGGAACTTGGGACCTTCCTGCTTCGCATCCGTTTGAGGCAAGCTTCCGCGTTGTGTTCGAGAACGCAGTTGTAGAAAATGCAGCGGGCAAGTTTATGCTCTATACCACCGACGGTGCGGAGGAAATAAAGATTGAGAAAAAAGACTTAAGCGTTTCTGGTGGCACTGGCGGAAACATCTCCGATCTCGGCGGATATTTTAACGAGCTTTATTATTTCACAGAGTGCGCTAAAAACAACACTGCAGTAGAAAAGGCAACCCTTGCTGATGCGGCAGCTTCGCTTAAGTTCTTACTTACAAAGGAGTTAAAGGGAAATGCTTAGAGTAGGAATCGTCGGATGCGGAAGCATCTTTACAATGCATGCAACAAGCTGCGATCATCTTGAAAATGCACAGCTCGTTGGTGTTTGCGACATAAAAAAAGACCGCGCAGATGCGGCAGCAAAAAAATACGGTGTTGCTGCTTACTATGATTATAAGCAGCTTATAGAAAAGGAAAATTTAGACGTTGTTCATGTCTGCGTTCCGCATTATATGCACCCCGTAATTTCGCACTATGCGCTCGAGCACGGCGTTAACGTGCTGTGTGAAAAGCCGATGAGCATAGACTACGAAAGCGGCGAAGCTAATGTTAAGCTGGCGGCAGAAAGGAATCTTCGTTACGGAATCATTTTTCAGTGTCGCTATAACAACACATCTCGACTTGTAAAGGAGAACTTGGAAAACGGCAGACTTGGCAAAGTTATAAGTGCACGTTGCACATTAACTTGGTGTAAACCCGACTCTTACTATGCGCTTTCCGACTGGAAGGGCACTTGGGAAAAAGAGGGCGGCGGAGTTATTATAGACCAGGCTATTCATTCGCTCGACCTTGCTAATTGGTTTATAGACTCAGAGCCAATCGAGGTGCAGGCAAGCATTGCTAACCGAGCACATGATGTAATGAAGGTTGACGACACGGGTGAGGGTTATATCCGTTATAAAAACGGCGCCACAATGGCCTTTTGGGCTATGAACAACTACGGATGTGATGACCCCATAGAAATACGTCTTTGCTGCGAAAAGGGCAAGGTTGTTATGAGCTACGATGATGCACGTATTGAATTTTCTGATGGCACGGTTGAAACTGCTTCAACGCAGGATGACGGCATTTACTATGAGGGTGGAAAGGACTACTGGGGCTTTCAGCATATCCGTCAGATTTCTGATTTCTATCGTTCGGTAGAGCAGGGAACAGAGCCGTTTATAAGCGGACGTGAAGCACTCAAAATTCAAAAGCTTGTCTGTGCAATATACGATAGTGCCAAAACAGGCAAAACCATTAAATTCTAATTTCTTGCTTATTTTATAAAAAAATCCTCCCATAAGGGAGGATTTTTTTTATACCAAAAAGAGTTTTGACACAACCGTCATAACAACAAGGAAAATAAGGTTTATAACGGTGAACATAACAAAATATTTTTTGGAATTGTCGGGATATAAAATCTTATATTCGCTGAAGGTTATAAGGCTTGCAAGCGATGCAATGAGCGTTCCCGTGCCGCCTATGTTTACGCCCAAAAGCAGCGAGTGATAGTCGGTTGTAAAGCGGGAAAGCAAAATTGCAGTGGGCACGTTGCTGATTCCCTGGCAGCAAAGAATTGAAACCAGCAGGGTGTCCTTGTCGAGCAGATAGGAAAAGAACTCGTTTATGATCTCGATGCGGGAGAGATTTCCTGCAAAGATAAAGAAAAAGAAGAAGGTCGCAAGCAGGGGATAGTCCACCATCAAAAGCGACTCTTTGTCTGCTATCAAAAGCACTATCGGGATAAGAACAAGCCCCAAAAGCATAGGCACAACGTTAAAGACAATGAGGATAGACAAAGCAAAAAGCACAAGGTACAAAACCGTGCGGCGAATGTTGAGTTTTTCGGGGAAAGCTTCGTCAATGCTCAGCTTGTGCGGCTTTACAAAAAGGCAGGCGAGCATTAAAAGGGAAATGGCGAGCAAAAACGGCGGCAGCATAATGGCACAGAACTCGCCCGTGGGAATGTTAAAATAGGAGTAAAGATAAAGATTTTGCGGGTTTCCAAAGGGAGTCAGCATTCCGCCGAGATTTGCCGAAATGTTCTGCAGAATGAAAAGATAGGCCATGTATTTTTCCTTGCCCGTTGTCGAAAGGGCAAAGTAGCCAAGCGGCAGAAAGGTGATAAGCGCCATATCGTTTGCGATTATCATCGAGCCTATAAAGGTTATGCAGATGAGCATTATAAAAAGCGTGCGGAGATTTCCCGTTATGCGAACGAGCGCCCTTGCCAGAATGGTGAAAAACTTGATGTTTCGCAGTGCGCAAACGACCGCGAGCGTCAAAAACAGACAAATAAGCGTTTTCCAGTCAAAATACGTAAGGTATTCGGCATCGGGCGGCACAAAAACAGAGGTGATAACCGCCGCAATGACTGCAATGCAAAACACAACGTTCTTTCTAATAAATCGCACAAACGCCATAAAAACCTAAAACTCCTTTTAATCGCACTGCCTGTTATATTACACCCATTTTCACCATTTTGCAACAAGTTTGAATTAAAAAATAAAAGAAACGGCAATTTTCTTTGCTGAAAATTGCCGTTTAACAAATCCATCGGTACTATTGGTTCCAATCTTCCTCATAACAAACCTCTGGGATTTGGTCTGACCACCCAATGTAATATGCGGTAGCTTTGTCGATTTTTAAATTTGACAGTCGGAAGCTGTCCAATAGCATAATATCTTTTATATAGTATTTTTCGGCCAGCTTTAATCGTTTGTCGGGTATATAATAGTCTTCTGCGCCGAACAGATGTAAAATTTCGTGGGCGGTTGTAGCGGAACGCCGCTGTGTGTATCGCCAGCTTCCGGATGGGGCTCCAAGCGGTTCTGCAAAGATTACAGCGTGTTCTATGCGGCCGGAAAACCCCGCAATCAACTGGTTTCTGGCATAGGCTGTTCCGTCTTTGTTTATAATCATGAGAGGAATAATAGAGTCGCATTCGTACTCTTCAATAAGCGCCCCTAAAAGCTCTAATTCGGAATTAAAACCGAGAATATCAGCAACCTGCTCGGGCAGATCTTTAGTTGAACCCGAAATAGACAGATCTTTAATTACCGTACCATCGTACACCATATCAAGTCCTTCGGAAAGCGGGGTTGAAAAGCGCTTAACGGTAAATGACAGATCAATATCCCAGGCTTTAGCTTGTTCTTCTAAAAAGTCAAGAGCAGGAAGTATTTTTTGGTTTGTGAAATTGATTATATCTCGTGAATACCAAGAACTTTCCTCATCATCTACGAAGAACAAAACAACAGTTTGATTTCCTTTAAAAGAATGGCAGATTCCAAGACCATAATGCGATCGGTATTGCTCTGCAACATTGTGGTTTTCTATAACTGTGTTTTCGCCGCTTTTAACAAGAAAGCTGCAGTCCTCCACCCTAAAGCTTGAGTTTATAATATCGATTTTTCTCTTGTTTGTGTTATATTGAATGCAGCAATTTATAAACAAAATAAGCACAACAAGAATAATTGTATTTCGTTTTTTCATTCCTATACCGCCTTTATTTGATTATATCGCAAAAAATCAAAAACCGCAACTGTATTTTAAATAGAGAGAAGCTGCAATATATTTACTACAAATCTTCACATGTTTTTGATTGAATGGCGAGCGCTCGGCACATCAGCTCGCACCTTCGGTGCTCGGGTTCAAATCCTCCTTTTTTTACGAAACAAAAAAAGAACCCATCTTACGATGAGTTCTTTTTCATTTGGCGGAGACGGAGGGATTTGAACCCTCGCACCGGTTACCCGACCTACTCCCTTAGCAGGGGAGCCTCTTGAGCCACTTGAGTACGTCTCCGTATGGTTCAATTACTTTTAAAATTATTGGCGGAGAGAGTGGGATTCGAACCCACGGTTCCTTGCGGAATCACTGGTTTTCAAGACCAGCTCCTTAAACCACTCGGACATCTCTCCTCAGCGCAAGGTATATGATACCACATTCTTTATGAAAAAGTCAAGCGTTTTAAGGTATTTTAATAAAATTTTCAGAGTATAAAATCCGCTTTTACAATTTATTGCGTGAAAACTCAAAATATGATAGCATGAGTGGTAATTTTTGCAATTTTTAGGTTGTTTATTTTCTTATTTTATTCTTAATAAGAATAATGCCTGCGGAAATTAGTATTATTAAGATAAGCGCAAAGCAAATTATAGAGCTAAAAAACATTACAGTGTAAATACCGTGAGCAACGCCTAAAATCACGAGAAAATACAAAAGAATATTTACTCCGTCAGACAAAAGGGAATTGTTTAAAAGTCTGTATAATACAAATGAGAAAACTAAGCTTGAAGCGGCACATAAAACAATGGAAACGACAGAATGAAAAATGGGGATGTATCTGTCAAATTGAAACAGCAGCATAAGCGCAAAGAATATGATGCCAAACAAAATGCTTATAAAGAGTTTAAGATTTTTGTTCATTAAATCCACCGCCTTTGTTTAATTTTACCATAATAAAACAAAAAGGGCAAGATGGTGCATTAGTGAAATATTGCTACGCAATATGAAATAATCCTAACGGATTATGAAATATTCGGTGTTGCACCGAACATGAAGTAAAATTCGTTCCTTTATATGCCGTAGGCATATTTCACATTTGCAAAGCAAATATTTCATATCGAAGATATTTCACTCGATCCGCAAGGAAC
>CAZDSQ010000036.1:0-18546 GCA_964508295.1 uncultured Oscillospiraceae bacterium
GGAAGCGAGGGAAACCTCGGCGCTTATGACCGAGTTGTGCGCCGGCAGCAGTATTGCACCGAGAGCGGCGCAGTTAAAAACTGCGAGCAACAGGATCTCGCTCATTTTGCGATAGGATTTGGGAAGAACAAAGAACAGCACAATGCTGTAGATAATATAGACTAATATCAGAACGGTTACAAACACCAACGGCTCGATATAAAGCCTTACAGAGCTTTTTCTGATAAGCAAATTGGCTCCCCAACCAAGCAGACCCGAAAGGGTCGTAATAGAGGTCAGCATAATGCTGAATTTGAACATTGTTCTCGGGGTTTTTACCGCCATAAGCATACGGCTGGCGCCGAGACCTCTTGTAAAAATGGTGTTTTCAATAAACACCGCCGCAACCGCGGCTATAAAGAAATTAAACAAAAACTGCATCATTTTGCGCTCTCCCCCTTCTCTTTATTTTGAAGAATCATAGAGAGCTTTCTTGCGCCTGCGGCAAGCAGACCGACGATTATAAAGCCCATAAAAGGCAAGAGAAAGGAAATGTTCCCCTGCATAGAACCGATAGGCTTATCCCAGATAGTGCCTTTGCCGAATATCTCTCTTATGGCAGAAACAAAAATCATTACAAGGGAAAAGCCAACGGTTGTGATAAGTCCGTCAATTAAGCTTCTAAGCGGGCGCTTGTCCCTAACCGCCTCGCCCGAATGAGCGGTGATAATGGGGTTTACAACCATCAGCGGCAGGAAAACGCCGACCTTGTCGCTGACCTCGGGGAATATGTTTTTGGCAAACCAGAAAGCAGGAATGAAAAACAGGCTAGAGAGTAGTGCGCAAAGGATAACGCGAATGCTTTTTGGTATCTTTATTGGGTTTACCGCAAAAAGAACAAGCACGGGAACGATGATGATTGCAAAAGCAACCGAGAGCGAAACGCCTGCCTTAAGGCTCTGGCTTATTGCAACGACGGGGCCAAGCGACAGGCCGCTTATAAGAATTGGATTTTCGCATATAAGCTTTTTAACTGCCTTTAAAACGCCTTTTTCCGCCTTTAAAAACAGCTCATTTTTTTGTTTACGCTTCATTCTCTGCCCCTCCTTTTTGCTTTTCTGCCCGTCTTTGCTCTTTGGAAAGTCGAGGGGTCAGGTCGGTGTATCTGTCGATACCCGTACCGATCTTATCAAGGAACGGGGTAAAGGAGTTTGCAATCAAGAGTGCAAACGGAAATGCAAGCTCCATTTTTCCGAAATGCCTGAAAAGCATTGTGAAAATACCGATTGAAATGCCGTATATCCACTTTGCATAAGGGTGCTTACAGCTTGTAACAGGCTCGGTTGCCATAAACACAGCGCCAAAGATAAGAACGCCTGATGTAAGTTCAAACCAAAGAGCCTCAAACATATTTATAGAAATTCTGGGGAAAATCAGAGCAAAAATCGAAGCTCCGATGAGCACGCCTGCAGAGATCTGAATGCTTATTGCCTTGCGATACAAAAGGTATGCACCTGCAACCAAGATTACTATAACACTTGTTGCGCCTGCCGCTCCGGGAGCGTTTCCCACTAATACATCAAAAAATTCAAGAAGCGGTTTTCCGCCGTTACTAAGGCTTTTTGCGGACGTTTCGTAAAGCCTTACATCCGCAGAAACAGAACCGAATATGTTAAGCCACTGCATAGGCTTGGTATAGGCAAACACCTTGTCCGACCAAGAGATCGCCGCAAAGCAAAACGCGGCGGCTGCGGGATTAAACGGATTGTTTCCAAGCCCGCCGAAGGGGTGCTTGACCACTAAAATTGCAAACAGATCCGCCGCTATAATTATCCAAGCATCAATTGATGCAGGGAAAAGAAGCGGCAATATTGCGCCCGTCACTAAAGGCGAGAGATCAAAGAAATCAAGCTTTCCGTCCCTTATTTTTCTGACAAACAGGTCGACAAAATAGCAGACCGCAAGGGAGACCGCAAGGTTTTTAACGACCCTGAAGCCGTAGAAAAAGATAGGCATCATATAGACAAACGCCATTGCAACCAGCATATCAAGCATCAGCGACTGAACGGTGCCGCTATTTCTCAGAAAGGGCGCTTTGGTTATTTTGACTGTCCTGTTCATTTTGCCACATCTCCTTAAGTAGCGTTCTTCTTGATAGTTTTACATACTGCCGCAAATCTATTTTTGCGGGACATATATAGGAACAGCAACCGCACTCGGTGCATTTATCTGCAGAAAGTCTGTACAGCTTTTCAATATTATTGTCAAGATAATAACTGTAAATGTAGTACGGAAGCAGTTTTTGCGGGCAAACATCTATGCATCTTCCGCAGCCTATGCAGGTAGTAGTTTCAAATTCGGGCTCCTGCGTGAATGCCAGAATTGCCTTGGTGGATTTCAAAACGGGGATATCGGTTCCGTCAACACTATAGCCCGTCATACTGCCGCCGAGAACGATAAGGGCAGGCTTTTTTCTAAGACCGCAGTAGTTTAAAATGTCTCCGATAGATGTACCGATAGGCACCTCAACGTTTCGGCTTTTCTTAACACAGTCACCCGCCACAGTTACAACTGTGTTGGTGTAGGGCTTGTGCGTAACTGCCGAATAATAGAAGCTTAAAAGAGCACCGATATCAATATAGACGGTATCGTCATCGCTTTGGAGCCTTCTTGAAACGGGATACACCTCAAACGAGGCCTTCACAGCATACCTTCCTATGCTCTGAGGAATACGAACAGAAACGTCACCGTTTCTTCCGTAGACCTCAATATGAATATTTCTGGCGCCGAAAAGGCGGTTTATTGCCTTTATTGCGGCGGGAATATATTTTGTGCGGCAGAGAAGCTGAGAAATTCTGCTGCTGACATAAGGCTCATCGTCAACAGCGTCGATAACAAGGTTTTTAACGCCGCTTTTGTACTGCTCCAAAATCTCGGCGAGCGTTCTCTTATCTGTGGTATTTAAAATTCCGCACTCCTTGGCGGCGTATATAATATCATCGTCATTAAGCTCTCTTATCTCAAGCTCGTCGTAGCTTGTAGCCGCAAAATCCTTATCGGCATCGAGCTGCAGAAAGCTCTGTCCCTCAAACTTTTCAAACTCAAATTCGCCGATGGCCGCCGCAGTTCCCTTGACTGATGCAAACGAGTCAATGGACTCGGGGCGAACTCCGCGGGAAATGAGCTGGCCGCACTCAAGGTGCTCATTTGCCGAAACGCAAAGCTCACTTGACACCGGCAGAAAAACTGTTTTTACATCAAAAAAGGTATAAATCGGCGAGGAAATTGCAGGTTCTTTAAACTGTTCAAGTACAAGACCTCGGCTGGTTAGCCTACGCATATAAGCACCTCTTTCCTTTGACTTCAAGCATTTTTAAGGCTCTCTATTGCCTCTTTGTAATCATCGCTGCGGAAAACCGACGAGCCCGCAACAAGCACTTCCGCTCCCGCGCGCTTTACAAGCGGGGCAGTATTTTTGTCAATGCCGCCGTCGACCTGTATGAGTACGTCTTTTTCGCTTTCAATTATCATCTTTTTAAGCTCGGCTATTTTGGGGAGCATATCTGCCATAAATTTTTGTCCGCCAAAGCCTGGCTCGACCGTCATAACTAAAACAAGGTCAATATCCTTTAGATAAGGCTTAATTGCCTCAGCCTTGGTTGCAGGCTTGAGAGAAATACCAACCTTTAAGCCAAGCTCCTTTATTTTGCTGATGGTTTTCTCTATATCGCAGGGCGCCTCTAAATGAAAGGTTATAAGCTCTGCGCCCGCCGCCGCAAATCTTTCGGCATAGAAAAGCGGGTCATCTATCATTAAATGTACATCAAAGAAAGCCTTTGAGTGAGGTCTTATAGATTTAACGATGTCTGCCCCGAGGGTTATGTTGGGGACAAAATGCCCGTCCATTACGTCTATATGAAGCCACTCGGCACCAGCGGCGTAAACCGCCGCAACCTCGCTGCCCAGACGCGAAAAATCGCTGGCGAGGATCGATGGCGAAACTATATACATGAGGATACCTCCAAAATCACAAACTATATCAGTTTATTCTAACATATTTTTGTCGATTCGTCAAATTCTATATGCTTTACTATTTCACAAAATTTTCCCCGCCGCATTGTCGCTTTTTCACATAAAACCCACATTACCCCATTTCCTTGGTTAAATATTGTAGTTACCGGCGTCAAAAAACGCCTCCCTTGCCTAAAGGGAGGTGGCAAAACCGCAGGTTTTGGCGGAGGGATATATTAACAAAAATCCCCTCGCCACGCTATCGCGCGCCCCTCTCCCCTCTAGGCGAGGGGCGCTTTTTTTACATAAATCTTGCGATTTGTTGTGTTTTATGTTGCACTGATAAAAAGGCAAGCGATAACTATGATTACGTTTGAGCAAATATCAGCCCTGTTCTCCTTTAACACTCAAAAGAATTTTTGCGTAGAAATCCTTTTAAGATAGACGAAAGCGAAAAATTCGACTGGTACTGGATGGGCAAATTATGGAGCGACAACGAAAACAAAGTCGTTTATTGGTACGGGTTAACCGAGGACGGAAATGGTGCATACGATTTTGACACATTTGAGGAAATGTCTGCTGCTCCTGTTTTTGACGGACTTAACTTAAAAGAAGTTTGGCCTAAAATTACTATTCAGTCAATAGACGGCTGCGATCCTCTCGAGCGCCTTAACGACTATCTTGGCGACAGCAATAATATACTAATGCTAGGAAATCCTCAGTAAAAAAGCCAAGGCGAAAATTCGCATTGGCTTTATTTATGTGTTTCTATCCATTTTATCGGGTTGTTTTCTATATATTCCCATGCCTCGTTGTAATCGACTCGATTTCGGATAATGTGGTCGTAATATCTCGGTTGCCATATATTTTCGCCGTACTCTTTATTGCAAAACCGCTTAAATGTACTCACAAACCTTGCAATTATAGAATTTCGGTTGTTTAACTTTGTAGGGACAGGCGTCCTCGACTGTCCGCTTAATATCGTTAATAATAAATGAATATGGTCGGGCATAATCACATATTTATCAACCAAAATATCATTATAAAAATCGTTTAATTGATTTATGTATTTTTCTGCAATTATGCCGTGGTTTAGCAAATGTATTTGCGGACAGTCGAGGACGCCTGTCCCTACAATTACATTTGACAATAGTTCTTTTCGATCTTTTACGCATATTGTAACAAAGTATGCGCCGTTTTGACTATAATCAAAATTCTCTAATCTGTTTTGTTTTCTGTTTGGTAAATCCATTTTTATCACCAAAATTATTTTTGTTTCAAGCCTTTTAAAAATGCCTTTTGGGTGGGAGAAATGCGGTAGCTTTCGCAGGCTTTTTGAATGGTTTTATTGTGGGTCCATTTTTCAAGTTTGTTGTCTGTAAGATAGCAAATTGTGCTATCCCACTGCTTTGCGAGGGCGGTGGCAAAATACCACGCCTGCATCATTTTAACGTAATACTCCTCGCTTTTCACCTCTGCAACAAGAGATAAAAACTCGGGCGAGAAATCCTCATCAAGAAACCGAGTGAGCAACATCCCCATACCAAATCTCACGGTATAGGTGTGCTCACTTTTTAGCCACTCTCTTATTTTTCGGAGCAAAAGCTCACTCTCTTTAAAAAGCGCCTTGGGGCGCAAAAGATCGCAGGTTGCCCAGTTGTCTATATGCGGCAATAGCCGCTCGAGCTCACTTGCCTGCCTATCTGCATCCTTTATGACCTCGATGAGCATAGCGTGCAGATTATTTTCCTCATAATAGCGGTGCGGCAGCTGCTTTAAAAACTCATCAGCCGCCTGCGTGCCTTTGATGCTCTTTGCATAGCCTCTTAAAACAGGCGTTCTTACGCCGATTATCTTTTCCTTATCCACCGTCGGCATAAGGCGGGCGTGAAACTCGCGGTAATCCGCCTCGCCAAGCGTCAACAGCTCATCTCTTATAGTTTTTGCCATAGTCTGCTCCTAAATCTCGGTCGGCTCAAAGCCGTTTTCAGTAAGCACATATATCTCGTTATAGCCGCAGCTTTTCAAAAGCTCCTTCGACTCCTTAAAGGCGATATCTATATAATTTTTATCGTGGCAGTCCGAGGAGATAATAGCGCCAAAGCCCATTTCACGAAACGCCTTCACGATAAACTCATTGGGATAAGGCTTTGAGCGGTAGCCTCTTGAAATTCCGCCCGTATTGACCTCGAAAAACGGAATTTTTCCGCGAAGCGACTCTATTGCACCGAGGGCAAGGCCCTGATATTCCTTTGACTGCTCGTTAAAGAGCCCAAGCACTTCATTGTGCTTTGCGATAAGGTCAAAGTGGCCGATAATATCAATATTGCCGCACCTATAAAGGTCCTCCATATGCTCATAATACATTCTTGCACATTCAAGCGCATTACCTTCAAAATAATAATTTACAACGCCCTTGATAGCATTCCTTGAGCGGTCTATACCAACAAGCTCCTCGCCTATTTTAAGGTAATGCACCGAACCGATAAGATAATCGTAGCCGCTGACATCAAGTTTCGAAAACATTTCAAGCTCAAGGCCGCAGAAAATCTTGATTTGGTCAGCATACTTTTCTTTCAGCCTTGCTATTTCTTTTTTATACTGCTCGGTACCCTTGAGTGACATTGATATGTGAGTCGCCCAGTTCATATAAGAATGACCCGAAAAGCCGATAGAATCAAACCCCTTTTCTATTGCAGCCAAAACGACCTCTTCGGGAGTATCCTTGCCGTCGTCATAAATAGAATGTTGATGCAGATTTTGTTTATAAAGCATTTGTATCGCCGCCATCTGTAGTGTTATTAGATTAGATTGTAGCACATTGTTTTTAAGTTAGCAACAGAAAACCGTCCACTAAGAAGTGGACGGTTTTAAAAATCTTATTTTTTGGAAAAGAGCTTGTTGATCAGAATTGTTGCAAGAATTATAACACCAATGATAACGAAAATAACCAGCATTCCCTTGCCCATATAGGTGAGCATATCCAGAAATCTTGCGGGCACAAACTCTATATCAAGAGCCTTATCAGCGCTCTGTGCGGCGCTTAAAAGAATGTTTAAAAAGTTCATTTCTATTCCTCCTATTCCTTACTTTGCAAAGAAGCTAAGGATTATACCGCCGGCAATAACCGATGCGATCTGTCCCGAAACGTTAACGCCTATAGAGTGCATAAGCAGGAAGTTCTGAGGATCTTCCTTAAGGCCCATCTTGTGAACGATTCTGCCTGACATGGGGAACGCAGAAATACCTGCGGCACCGATCATGGGATTTATCTTCTTCTTTGAGAAGAGGTTTAAGAGCTTTGCAAAGAGAACGCCGCCTGCGGTGTCAACGATAAAGGCGATAAGTCCGAGACCGAGGATAAGCAGGGTCTCAACCTTTAAGAACTGCTCGGCGGTCATATTAAACGCAACCGAGATGCCGAGGAATATGGTAACAAGGTTTGCAAGCACCTTCTGTGCAGTTTCGGAAAGCGACTCAAGAACGCCGCACTCTCTAATAAGGTTACCGAACATAAGGAAGCCGATAAGGGCGGTTGCCTGAGGGATAACTGCCGAAACAACGATTGTTATGATTATGGGGAACATAATTCTTGTGAGCTTGGAAACCGACTTCTGCTCATAAGGCATACGAATAAGGCGCTCTTTCTTGGTTGTTAAGAGCTTTATAACGGGAGGCTGGATAATGGGAACCAGTGCCATATACGAATAAGCCGCAACGGTAATAGGTCCGACATAGCTGGAGCCGAGAGTGTTTGCAACTGCAATTGAAGTAGGACCGTCAGCCGCACCGATGATAGCGATAGAAGCCGCATCTATCTCGGGGAAGAACATACGAGCCATTGCGAGAGTAAAGAATATACCGAACTGGGCCGCCGCACCGAAAAGCATAAGCTTGGGGTTAGAAAGCAGGGGGCCGAAATCTATCATAGCTCCTATTCCGATAAAGAGGAGCAAGGGGAAAAGCTCGTTTGCTATGCCCGCCTCGTAAAGCTCCTTGATAGGACCCGCTAAGGCATCGGAAAAAGGAATGTTTACTAATATCGTTCCAAATCCCATAGGGAGAAGAAGTGTGGGTTCCATTTCCTTTGCGATAGCAAGGTAAATTAGAACGCAGCCGATAAGAATCATAACGAGCTGCTGCCAGGAGAAAGCCAGCAGGTTGCTGTAAAGAATATCCATTTTGCATAAACCTCCGTTTATTTTAAAAAATCACATCCTTTTTATATTAACATTTTGGTAACAAAATTTCAAGATGCTTTTACTCCAAAAAACAAAATTTGACATAATAAACTACAAATTTTATAATAATAAAAACAAACTATGAGGTTTTGCTATGAAAAAGGTTTTATTTTTGTGCCACGGCAACATCTGCCGCTCGCCGATTGCCGAGTTTGTCTTTAAGGATATGACACAGGGTCTTGATATCCACACCGAGTCGATGGCGGTTTCCCGAGAGGAGATAGGAAACGGCATCTATCCGCCTGCCGCCGAGGTTTTGCGGCGGCACTCTATCCCCTTTGACAATCACAGAGCACGGCAGATAACGCGGCGCGACTACGAGGAATATGACTACGTTATAGTTATGGAAAGCTACAATATTCCCCGCCTTATGCGCATAATCGGCGAGGACGACGGGAATAAGGTCTGCCGCCTTTTAGATTTTACCAATAATCCAAAGGACATAGAGGACCCTTGGTACAGCAGGAATTTTGAAAAGGTTTTCAGCGAAATTTCCTGCGGCTGCAAAGCGCTTTTAGAACATTTAAGGCAAAATAACGAAATATAAAAAGCCACCCTCTCGGGTGGCTTTTTCACTTAAATTATGTAGCTTACTGTTCGGCAGGAGCAAGATCCTCGTCCTTAAGGCAAAGCATAAGGATACCGCCGATAAGGTTGCAGAACAGAAGTGTTAAAACTGCTGAAGTTGTAAGTTCTTCTTTCTTAGTTGCAGTTTTGAGCTTTTTAAGAGCTATAATGCCGAAAATAAGAGGCAGAATAGTCCAAAATCCGCAAATCATACCAAGAATGATAAATACTTTTGCTGCTGTTTTCATTAAATTGTCCTCCTCAGGATAAGTTATGTGATTTATCACAAAACAATAATAGCATATATCAAGCATCAATGTCAATAAAAAACTCATCGAAATATGTATTTTTTTGTGTAATATTTACTTATATTCAATATTTAATCACTTAATTTATATTTACTGACTCAGTTTTTTATACCTTAGCAGTCTCTTTACTGCGCCTTAAATTCATTTGGTAAATTTCCTCGGTTGCAAAAGCAAGCTTTGTAACAACATTCTCGCTCTTAGGGTAGCAATAGAAGGAGTCGTTTTCTGTCGAAATGTCAACGCAGTCAAAGGGCTTGATATAACAATAATCGTACTCGATGTGAAGGCTGTTTGTTTCGAGCGGGGTGCGGTTTATGTGATACTTCTCGCCGTTATACTCACCCTCAAGCACAAAGCCGTTTTTACTGTCGTGGGTAAGGCGGGCCTTGCCAAGCGGGATAAAGCGCCAGCAACGCGGGAAGGCGTAGACCTCGACCTCGTCGTCAAACTTATATTCGCCGCGCTCTATCTGCGCGCGGACCTGCTCCCTCTCCCAATTAAACCAATCGGGAACGTGAGAAAACTCGGTTTCGCCGCTAAGTGCAGTAAGAGTTCCGTCCTCATTTAAGTTCCAGCGCTTGCCGCACTCTGTGCAGTAGATCTCGCTACCCTCTGACGCCATTTTGGACTCATTATTGCAATGCGGGCAGTGGTAGAGGATCTTGTGCATGCCCTCGGCACGAAACGGCTCGGTTATCAGGATGCCGTTTTCTTTCTGGTACTTATAGTCATCGTACTCCATAGCAGTTCTGACGGCGGAATTTATCTCGTCAGCCGACATAGATTTTACCTGCTCGGCGGTAAGTATCCGGGTCATTGTGGTGTAAAGAGGAACCTTTCTCTTTTTTCTGAAATTCCAGAAAGGAGAGTGCAGGTAATTTCCGTGATGCACCGCAACAACAACGGGAACCTTGTTCATTTTAATGAGCTTACCGAGCGACTCGGGCAGGAACGAGGTTATTCCGCAAGGGGAATATCTCGCCTCGGGGTACATACTTAAGATATCGCCCTTTTTGGTAACGTGGCGGATGGACTTTACAAGGTGCAGGTCCATTGTGAACTTACGGGTGCAGATAGCACCGATAAGCTCCATAAGCCAAGGACGGCGGTAATATCCGTCGATACTTACAACGTTGTTGACTCTGTGCGGCAGAGTTCCTATAGCGCAGAGCTCAAAGTCGATAAAATACATATGATTGCTAAGCAGAATATATGGCGGCTTTAAGCCTTCCATATTGATTTTTTCGACCTTGTATTTTTTACCTATCAAGGCAAATTTAGATAGCAGCCAGATAAGATATGTAATGATAAGCGGCTGCCTTATAGGATATTTTGCAGTTTTATAGCGTTTTTTGTTTTTGTAATTTACTTCTTTATTCATTTTTTCACCCTCCAAAAATCAATTGTAACCGATTTTATATAAAAAATCAAGGCGATTGATTTTTTTGGAGAAAGTGGTATACTTTAAGTAACAAAAAACGGAGGATAATATGGAAATCTTTTTAATTATTTTAGCGGTGCTTGTGCTTTTAGTTCTGCTCACCGCCTACATATGCTTTAGAATGGCTTTCTATGTTAAGAGAAACAAAAACGAAAATCTTGAGGAGTTTACCTTTCCCCACGGCGAGATCTACGAGCCTTACCACGACAAAATGCTTGGCTGGATGAAGGAAGCACGCACCTTAGTCACCGAAGAAGCCGACATAACAAGCTTTGACGGGCTTAACCTGCATGGCAGGTACTACGAGTGCAAAAAGGGTGCCCCTATTGAGCTTATGTTCCACGGCTACCGTGGCAGCGCCGAGCGCGATCTCTGCGGCGGTGTGCAGAGGTGCTTTAAGCTGGGCAGAAACGCATTTATAGTTGACCAGCGCACAAGCGGCAAAAGCGGCGGCAATGTAATCAGCTTTGGCATTAACGAAAGCCGCGATTTAGAGGCTTGGGTAGAATACCTTATAGAGCACTTTGGCAACGACGTTAAAATTATTCTAACGGGGATTTCAATGGGCGCGGCAACCGTTATGATTGCTACGCAAAAAGAGTTTCCCAAAAACGTTGTCGGTGCGCTTGCCGACTGCGGATACACCTCTGCGCGCGAAATTATAAAGCAGGAGATCCGCAAAATGAAGCTTCCTGCCGACCTTCTCTACCCCTTTGTAAAGCTTGGTGCAAAGCTTTTCGGCCGTTTTGATTTGGAGGAAACCTCGCCGATTGAGGCCATGGCAAACTGCCGCCTGCCGATAATCCTTTTTCACGGCGACTGCGACGAGTACGTTCCCCACTATATGAGCGAGCAAAACATCGCCGTCTGCCCCGCTCCCAAAAAGCTTGTTACGATAAAGGGCGCAGGCCATGGATTAGGTTATCTTATCGACCCCGAAAGGTACCTCAAAGAGCTTAACGACTTTTCTAAAGAGTACGGCATAGATTTTTATGATTTAGAAGCCTAAAATTATATGCCAAAACAAAAATCCACCTTCGCGGGTGGATTTTTTGCATTTATCTACCTTTATATTCCTGCTTGAGAATTTCGGCCATCTGCTCGGGAGATTCTTTACATCCCTCGCTGAGCCAAAGCTTGATTATGGCGTTAAGCCCGTTGCGGAAAAACTCGATATGATATTTTATATCCTTATTGTCAAGCTCCTTCTCCGCCCTTTTTGTATCGTAAACCGATATGAGATGCGAGCTGTCGTAGCACACCTTGAAATATGTCTTGTAAAAAAGCTGGTTTTCCTTTATATGAGTAAACATTTTAAGGGCGCCGGTGCGCTCGTTAAAGTAATCGTAATCCGCAAAAAGAGACGAAAACTCGTTTTCCAAAACTCCTCGGAGCTTATCTGCAAGGTCGTAGATGTCAAGAAAATTGGCGTAAAAGGTACTACGGTTAAGCCCGGTGAGCTTACATATTTCAGAAACAGTTATCTCGTCTACCTCTTTACTCTGCAAAAGCTCTACAAAGGCCTTTTCAATCTTTTCAACCGACTCTCTACGGCGTTTGTTATTCTTTGTGTTCATATTTTTCTCCCATTATCCCAACACTTGTTGCAAAATTGATGATTGTTTTTGTTTTCTGAAACAATTATACTATATTTGTAATAAAAAGACAACTGTTGTTTTAATGAAAGGAGAAAATTTTATGAAAAAGAGTAGTTTTATTGCACTTGTTTTAGGAACGGTGAGCGGAGTTTTGTTCTCTCTCGGAATGTGTATGGCGCTCGTTTCCGAATGGGGACAGCTTACCTTTGGCATTATCTTTGGCGCCATTGGCTTGGTTTTAGGGCTTGTAACGGTCCTTGTTTGGAGAAAGATGGAAAACAAAGAACCCATCAAGCTCAATGCAAAAACCGTTTTACTCTGCCTTTACATCACCGCCGCGCTTCTTATTTTGGGTCTCGGAATGTGCTTCTGTCTTGTTTGGGATAGTATAGTAATCGGAACACTTATCGGGCTTGCGGGAATTGTAATGCTGCTTATGCTCGTTCCCATGCTTAAAGGCTTAAAATGATAAAAATAGACGAGCGAAAAATTAAAAACGCAGGGCTTATAGTAAACCTTGTATACGCCCTTTACAATGCAGGAATCGGCTTTGTGCTTAAGTCTTGGTGGTTTATAACCTTAGGTGCATATTTTACAGTGCTCAGTGTTATGCGCTTTGCCGTTATCCACATTGCGCCCAAAAAGGAAGTTGACAACCCCGACTCGATTTTTGCAAGGCGTTTTTCGGGTGTTATGCTTGTGTTTTTATCGGTTGTGGTTGCGGGAACGGTTATACTCTCATTTGTTGCCGAGCGAGGAATAAAATACCACGAGATTTTGATGATAACAATTGCGCTTTACACCTTTTCAAAGCTTACCATCGCAGTTGTAAATCTCATAAAATCAAAAAATGACGCATCATCAATAACCAAAACCCTACGAAACATATCCTTTGCCGATGCCTTTGTTTCGATATTCTCTTTGCAAAGGTCGATGCTGGTATCATTCGAGGGTATGAGCGAGGACTATATAAAGCTTTTGAACCTGCTTACAGGCATGGGCGTTTTTATTATTGTTTTGTTACTTGGAATTAACTTGATTGGAGGAAAAAAGATAGATATGGCTAAATCTAAACTCATTAAAGCAAACGAAAAAATTGCCGACGCAGTTGTCGGCGGATACAAAAAAATTGAAAGCGGCGTTGTAGACGGCTACAAAAAGATTGAAAGCGGCGTTGTAGACGGCTACAAGAAAATTGAGGACAAATTCATCGACAATTACCTCACCCGCGACGGCGAGAGCATTGAAGAAGCCCGCCAAAGACTCAAAGACCAGAATAAAAAATAAATCAAAACACAAAAGGCGCCTGCAGGCGCCTTTTCTTTGTTTAATTATTTCGATTTTACTCGTTTTATAACAATTACTGTCACAAACGCTGCCGTCACTAAGACCGCCGCCGCGATTGTTGTCCACAGCCAGAGCATTGGACTGCCGTTCTCTTTAGCCCCTGTTTCAGAAACATACCACAGAGAGCAGTGCGAGGTTTCAAACTTGAGCACGGCATCGGCTGATACCGTTGTAGTAACCTCCAAAACAGGCTTGTTGTTTTCGTCGAGCGAATATACGTCAACCGTTTTATTCGCATATTCCTCTGCTATGCGAATGCTGACGGTTGCCTTAGCAGGAAGCTGTCCGTGATGGGCAAAGCTGAAGGGGTAGACTGAATCGGTTTTTGCCGCCTTTTCGATAACCTCTATCTGCTCCTTCTCCATCTCTTCCCCCGCAAAAACTGCAGCATCAAAATCCTCTACGGCCGTGCCGTCTGCATTGCTTAGGTCAAAGCTCCAGCTATAGTTTTCGGCAGTGAGAACAAGGGGAACCTTAAGCTCGGCCGCTGATTTAAACAAATCAGCCTTTACAGAGGTCGTTTCTGAAAGCTCCGCCTTTATCTCCTCGACTGCAGAAACAGACGAGGACGACTGTTCAATTTCTGACGAGCCTATTTGCGACGAAATCACCTCAGAGGAGCTCTGCTCGGCCTTACTCGAAGCCGACGAATTACTGCTTATTGTAGGCTTACTGCTTACTGCAGGCTTGGTGCTGACGGAAGCCTTAACACCGTAATCAGTCTTTGAAATGGCGTGTTCCTTTGCAAATGTTCCAACGGGGTCGAGGGCGCCCTTGGGATAGCGTGCGAGCGAATCCGAGCCCATAAGAAAGCTTGCGGGGTCTATCGCAGCACCGATGTCGCTGGTGCAGTCAACGCCGTACCACAATCCGTCAAGCTGGACCATATTCCAGATATGGTTGTCGTTGCTTGTCATATAACAGGGAATGTTCGCCCTCTCCATAAAGCGCTGGAAGGTCAGCGCATAGGAGGTACAAACGGTGTTGGTGCGAACGCCCGTTAAAACATCATAAACACCGTTAATAGCATCGTAACCGCCGCCCTCCATCTGAACAGAGCCGTACTCGGTACAGCTACATACATAGTCGGCAATATATTTTATCTTGTCATAGGTGCTTAAAGAAGAAAGCTCGGCCAGCTTCTTATCAATTAAGGCATCGGCCTGTGCCAATTCCTCTTTGTTGTCAATGTATCTTACCTCGATATAGCCGTATGATTCTTCGGTAAATCCTGCATCTGTATAAACGGGGTATATCGACGCTCCGACCGAGTTTACCGAATATGACCAATAATCGTGAATCGGACTGCTGGTTATACTTGTAAAATTGCGAATGTCCATAGGATAGCGTTCTTGCCAATCCTGCTGGCCGTCAATGTAATATACGTATGTAAAATCAGAGCGGTTTTTGAGCATTTCCACCACAATTTCGTCGATTACCGCCTTACTGTTTACATTGATATAAGTCTTACCCTCAAATTCTTTTGTTTCTCTTTCTACCGCAAAAGCATTTAAAGAAAATGCCGACAACAGAATACAAAGCATACAAACAACACTTATAATCTTTTTCATAGTGTACTCCTCAAACCCTGCTCTCAGGTTAAAAGTCAAGAATGTCTGTGGGAACTATCGCAATCTGGCGCTTGTTGTTTTTGGTGGTGTCAAAGCTTATAAACTTGCCATCAAAAACAAATCTTACGTGCAGGTCGCAACGAATATCGGTGTTATCAACGATAACGCTGGGGTCTGCATAGATCATCTTGGAAACGCCTGTTTCGGTGTTGATGCCCCAGATCTGACGCTTGTCGTCCTCCTCGGGATAGCCGTCACCGATTATGTACTTGCCGTCGGGCGAGGGAATACAATGAATATCGCCCTTGTAGGTGATGGGATAAGCCTCGATCTCTGCAGTTTCCATATTGACCTTAAAGAGATCCCATGGACCGTTGTCGATAGCGCCGAAAACAACGATATTATCGTTATCGAGCCAATAATAGTGAGAAACAACTGTGGTTTCCATTATTGTTTTAAAGCTTCCGTCCATGTGAACGGTAACAAGCGAGGTTGCCCATCTTCTGCCTTCCTCGGGGAAGTTACGCACTAACATAAGGAACTTTGAGGTGTCGGGGTTAAAGGTAATGTGGTTGACCAAAAGGCGCTCGTCGCTGTCAAAGCCGGTTTTATAGAGGGTATCCTGCTCTACGATTTTTTTGGAGCCGCTGCCGTCAAGGTTGACTAAATAAACGCCATCCTCTGTAACGGGTGCGCCGTCATAGCCATAGCCGGGGCGGAACTCATAAACACTGCCGAAGTCGATAGCAAGTCCGTACTTTCCGTCCTGCGAGATGGCGGCACAAGCTCTGTCGGTGTATACCTTTTCGCCGGTTTTTAAATTGTGGGTTACGGTTTTAAAGCCGCCCTCGTTAACGTTATATATTACCGTGTCGGGCTGTGTGGGGTGATACTGCAAAAGTGCGCCCTGCTGGAAGTTCCAGGCGGTTGTTGTCGCAAAAGGAAAAAACTCGCCGTCACGAAGTATTCCTAACGTTGCAACGTCGTCCTTAGTGGGCATTCTGTCAAAAAACTCTACTCTATGGGCAAGGTGATCGTTGCCCTGCGAAGCCTTAAGATCGTAGTAACCGAAAAAGTAATGATAATCGTCGTTTGGGGTGATGATTTTACACATAAAAAGCGCTCCTTTTTTAGTTTACAATTAAATTATAACACATCTATTCGGCCTGGCAAACAATTTTTTATATTTCCTCAATAAAAAACGCATTTTCTCTTTCGCACATAGCAGGCAGGGTTATATATTTTACCCCGTTATGCTCAGAAGTCTTGCCAAAATGGAAATGCCCCTGATAAACCGCCTTGACTTTGCCGCTCTGCTCAATTATCCTGCAGACCTCGGCCGAGTTGGAAAGTCTGTGATCCTCCCACACACAAGGGTCGATGTTCTGATGCATAAATATATATGTATCTCCCGAAATTTCAGAGAGCAGTTTTTCAAGCTCGTCGGCGTTTGGCAAAAACGTGTCGGTCCAGTCGGTGTCGCCGGGCTGATAGTGCGCGCCGCTTTTAAAATGGCAGGCATCTAATAATATCAGATTTTTGCCGTCAGCAAAGATGTTTTTGGGCTCAAAGCCGCCCAAATGCTTATAGAAATCCTCTTGTGTAAAGGTGAAGGCATCGTGATTGCCCATTAAGCAATAGGTTTCTATCAAGGAGCCTTTTATAACCTCGGAGATCTCTTTAAGGTTTTGAATTTCCTTTTCCCGAGTTTCCTCCTTATCGGTAAGGTCGCCAAGGCAGATCACAAGCTCACATCCCTCGGCCTTAAAGGCGGCGTAGGCCTCCTTGATTTTTTCAAGAGACCTGCTGTTGTAACGATTTTGGCAGGTTATCTCCTGCGAGGAATGGTGGGAATCTGTAAAAAGTCCTATCTTCATATTCTCACCGTCTTTTCATTTTTCTATAGGGCAGGGCGACTATAACGCCGAGCAGCATAAGGCCCGCCCAGACCAATATCAGATTTTCCCAGCCTATATCCGACACCGCATTTGCAAACAGCGTGGAGGATGCGGCGGCCGCCATATAGCTCATAAAATCGAGAAATCCCGTTGCGCCTGATACCATTCCCGTGTCCCTGAGGCTCGGGCAGTACCTGCTCCAGAGCATTGTTGCGGCGCAGTTTGATGACATAATTGCAAGCACCAGAAGAACTATATTAACTATCGGTATTTTAACCACGTAAACGAGCAGGAAGCAGAGTGTAGCCGCTATAAAAGCAAGCAGAATTGTAAGGCTCATATTTCTGTTAAGGCGCTCGTAGATAAAGACCGCTATAAAGCTTGTCATCGAGATCACAAAGGTTGCCACGGTAAAGGCAACCGAAGCGCTTTTTGTGGAAAATCCGAGGTACTGCGAAATGTAGGTAGGAAGCCAGAAAACAACCGTTGTCCGCACCACGCCCGTGAGGATAGCGATAAGGGTAAACTTAACTATATCGTGCTTTAAAAGCGCCTTTACTCCCCCACCGCCTGACTTTTCCTTTTTATATTTATTGTACTCGATAAGTCCTTTTTTCTCAAACAGAGTGAACACGATAATGCAGACAACGCCCATAGCGGCAAGCATTGCGCTGCTTACCGAGAAAACGCTCCTCCAGCTCATTACCGCACCTAAAACTCCAGCAAAGGGCGTTCCCAAAAAGGATGCGAAGGTAAAGCCGAGGCTACACCTTGTTGCATACAAAAGCTCGGTGTTTTCGGCGACGACCTTGGTTATCGGGCCGTAAATCATCGAGAGGAAAAAGCCTGTGGCCGCATAGGAAATATAGGCTGCTATGACCGAATGGGAAAGGAGCGAAAACAAAAGGTTGCAGACGCCCGCAAAAATAAGGCCTATGCTGACCATCCATTTAGCCTTTATCTTATCGCCCACAGAGCCGTTTATAAGCTGACCCGTAGCGTAGCTTATAAAAAAGACCGACGACAGCGTTCCGATATTCTCATTGGTAAATCCGCCGCCCTCTATCATCTGAGGCGAAACTGCGCTCAAGATATTTCTTGCCACGTAGACCGCAAGATAGGAAAAGGCGCAAAGGCCGCCTATAAGTATTGCCTTTTTTGCCGACTCGCTGAGTTTAATACCCATTTTTTCTCCCCGCATTTCTGCTAATATCCATCACCTTCATATTATAGCACCCCAAAACAAAAAAGCAAGGCAAAAAGTAGTACCCGACTGTGTTTTAAGTCGGGTGCTTGGTTTTTGTAATGAACGGCCTGCGTGCCGTTCCGTTTTGGTTTTATGTTTTTTCGGTACGACACACAGGTCGTACCCTACGATATAATTTTTACCTGCGTGCAGAACAGGCGCCATAATCTTAGTGCTCTTCCTTTATGTCATATAAAGGTTTGCCACTTATAAAAAAGTTTTCAGAAAAAGCAAGAAAGGTATTGACAAAGCTAAAAACCTGTGGTAATATAATAAAGCTGTTTTGTGCTGGTGTAGCTCAGCTGGTAGAGCAGCTGATTTGTAATCAGCAGGTCGGGG
>CAZDSQ010000037.1:0-18528 GCA_964508295.1 uncultured Oscillospiraceae bacterium
TGTGTAGCGCCGATCTTAACATTCATATGGGGATAGCCAATAGCATTTCTTACTATCTCATAGGCTCTTCCTGCCGCAAACATTGCAAATGTGCTCGCAAAAGGAACAATACCGGTTGTAGAAAGACCTGCGGCGATACCCATCATATTACATTCAGCAATTCCGCAATCGTAAAAACGCTCGGGAAATGCCTTTTTAAAGCTTCCTGTTTTTGTTGCAGCAGCAAGGTCAGCGTCTAAAACAACAACGTTATCATACTGTTTTCCGAGCTCTACAAGCGCCTCGCCGTAGCTCTCTCGGGTTGCTCTTTTAACTACATCAGCCATTGTTTACGCCTCCAATTCTTTGAGAGCTGCATTAAGCTCGTTCATTGCAATTTCATACTGCTCATCATTAGGAGCGGCACCGTGCCAGGAAACAGAGTTCTCCATGTAAGAAACACCTTTGCCCTTAACGCTCTTCTGAATAATAACCGAAGGCTTATCTTTAACCTTTTTAGCAGCCTCAAAAGCAGCTTCATACTGGTCAAAATCGTGAGCATCAATAACGATTACGTTCCAACCGAAAGCCTCGAATTTCTTATCGAAAGGCTCGGGAGAACAAACTTCGCTAAGCGTACCGTCGATCTGAAGGCCGTTGTAGTCAACAATAGCACAAAGATTATCAAGCTTTTTGCTTGCAGCAAACATAGCAGCTTCCCAAACCTGTCCCTCCTCGCACTCACCATCACCGAGAATGGTATAAACTCTATAGCCGGCTCCGTTAACCTTTGCACCAAGAGCCATACCGCAAGCGGCAGAAATACCCTGTCCAAGCGAGCCGGAGCTCATATCAACACCGGGTGTTCCCTTCATATCGGGGTGACCCTGAAGTCTGCTGCCGATGTGACGGAAGCTTGTAAGCTCTTCAACGGGGAAATATCCGCGGTTTGCAAGAGCAGAATAAAGACCGGGCGAACAGTGTCCCTTGGAAAGTACAAGTCTATCCCTGTTAGCATCCTTGGGATTCTTAGGATCGATCTTCATTTCAACGAAATAAAGATATGTGAGAAGATCAGCTATAGAAAGCGACCCTCCCGGATGACCAGATTTTGCGCTGTGAACTGCCTCGATTATACCGAGTCTGATTTCGCAGGCTGTTTTTTGCAGTTGTTTCTTTTGTGTTTCCTGCATTGTGCTACCTCCTAATTGAAATTTATAAATGGCATACGGACTAAACTTTATTTATTTTTAAGTGAATTTAGAAAACTTGTAAAATACGACGGCAACTCGCTGTCAAAAAGCAGTTTTTCGCGCGTTATTGGATGTGTAAAGCCCAACACCTTTGCATGCAAACATTGTCCGCTAAGTTTTTTTATAACTTTTTTCGGACCATAAATCTCATCGCCAACAAGTCCGTGACCGAGGCTTGACATATGTACCCTTATCTGATGCGTTCTACCCGTTTCAAGCGTGCATGAAACATAGGTAAAACCGCCAAATCTTTCAAGAACCTTATAATGAGTAACAGCGTTTTTTGAGTTATTATAGGTAATTGCCATCTGCTTTCTGTGAACGGGATGCCTACCTATAGGCGCATCAACGGTGCCGTTATCCTGCTTTATATTGCCATACACTACAGCGTGATACTCCCTTTTGATCGAGTGAACAGAAAACTGTTCAGATAGTCCTACGTGAGCCGCATCGCTCTTTGCTACTACTAAAAGTCCGCTTGTGTCCTTGTCAATTCTATGTACAATTCCTGGGCGGTTTACACCGTTTATCCCCGAAAGTTCTCCCCTGCAGTGAAAGAGAAGCGCGTTTACAAGGGTTCCACTATAGTTCCCAGGAGCAGGATGAACAACCATTCCCTTTGGCTTGTTTACGACCAAAAGGTCTTTATCCTCGTAAACAATATCAAGAGGAATATCCTCGGGCAAAATTTCTAAATCTTCGTTATCAGGAACGGTTAAGCAAACCTTATCCCCTGCGCAAAGTTTATAGCTTTTGGAAACGAGCTTATCGTTTACCAAAACCCCGCCGTCCTCTATTATTTTTTGAACGCGGCTTCGTGTAAAGGTTTCCACCTTTTCACACAAAAAAGAATCAATTCGTTTTCCGTTATCCTCGGTTTCCGCCAAAAGCATTATTTCCTGCTCATTCATTGGCAGCTACCTCAGATTTTTTCTTGTTATCCTTATACTCTTTATAGATAAGATAAATGTAAATGGCTATTAAAAGGAAAACGCCTATTACAACACAACAATCAGCGAAATTAAAGACGGCAAAGTTTATAAGTCTGAAATCAACAAAGTCGACAACCTTGCCTTGAAACAGCGCCTCGCCTCTGAAAAATCTATCGATCAAATTCCCTATTCCGCCCGAAATGATAAGACCTAACGAGCAGAGAGTCGGAATATGAGTCATAGATTTTGAAAAGAAGTAAATTACTAATCCAATCATCATAACAGAGGTTACTCCGCACAGAAGCCAGGATTGTCCCGACATCATACTGAATGCCGCGCCGTCATTTAAAACATAAGTAATGTGCAAAACATTACTTATAACAGGAATAGTGTCATAAAGCTGCATATTACTGACAACTGCAAATTTTATAAGCTGGTCAATTCCAATAAGCACAAGCGCAGAAAGGATAATGATAAGCTTGATTCTGCCGATTGACAGTTTCTTCATTTATGACACCTCCTATCAAAAGTCAGCAGGGCGCTTTGGCCCTGCTATCTTTATTTATTTTACAACAGCCGCACATCTTTCGCAAATTTCGGGATGCTCTGCATCGCAGCCAACGCTATCGCTATAGGTCCAGCAGCGAGCGCATTTTGCTCCGCCTGCCTTAGCAGCCTCTATTCCAAGCTCTTTAAGCTCTTCGTCGCACTTGCCGCCGTTTCCTTTAACAACAGAAACCTTGGATACGATAAGAACCTGAGGAAGAATTGCCTTTACAGAGTCTAAGAACTCGTAAAGCTCGCCGTCAGCATAAAGCTTAACCTCTGCATCAAGAGATGAGCCGATAACCTTTTGGCTTCTAAGCTCCTCGAGCTGCTTTTTAACAGCGTCCTTTACAGCGTGAATTCTTTCCCACTTCTCCATAAATCCTACCCGAGCAGTTAAGTCCTCTTTTGCAGGCATATCGTTAAGAAGTACATTTTCAGTATTCTCACTTTCAAGGTGAGGCATACTCTGCCAGATCTCCTCTGCGGTAAATGCAAGTATAGGCGCAAGCATTCTTGTGAGCGAATTTAAGATAATGTATATTGCGCTCTGTGCAGCTCTTCTGGAACCACCATCAGTTTTATCGCAATACAATCTATCCTTAAGAACGTCAAGATAGAAGTTTGACATATCAACTATGCAGAAATCACGGATCGAGTGATAAACCTGATGGAACTCAAAGGCATCGTAAGCATCGTATACCTTTTGTTTAAGCTCTTCAAGCTTAATGAGTGCCCATTTATCGATCTCGGCCATATCGTCAAACTTAACCATATTCTTATTGGGATCAAAGTCCGAGATATTTCCAAGGATATATCTTGCGGTGTTGCGGATCTTTCTGTAACCCTCCGAAAGCTGTTTTAAGATATCCTTTGAAATTCTGATATCAGCGTGATAGTCAGAAGAAGCAACCCACAGTCTTAAAATATCAGCACCGTACTCGTCGAGAATTTCCGAAGCGAGAATTCCGTTTCCAAGAGATTTGGACATCTTTTTACCCTCGCCATCAACAACCCAGCCGTGTGTACAAACAGCCTTGTAAGGAGCCTTACCACACCAAGCAACCGAGGTAAGAAGCGAAGACTGAAACCAACCACGATACTGGTCAGCGCCCTCTAAATAGAGGTCGGCAGGCCAAGCAACTTCATCTCTCTGCTGCAGAACCGCGGCGTGAGATGAACCCGAGTCAAACCAAACGTCCATAATATCGGTTTCCTTAGTGAAGACAGAGTGTCCGCACTCTTTACATACAGTTCCCTTAGGAAGAATATCTGCAGCATCGGTTGTATACCAAGCGTCAGAACCGTTTTTACGGAAAAGCTCTGCAACTGCCTTAATGCTATCTTTATCAATATGCTCCTTACCGCACTTTTCGCAGTAGAATATGGGAATAGGAACACCCCATGTACGCTGACGGGAAATACACCAGTCGCTTCTATCGCGGACCATTCCCTTAATGCGCTCCTCGCCCCATTCGGGAATCCAATTAACGTCCTCGATAGCTTTGATAGCAGCATCTTTAAATCCGTCAATCGAACAGAACCACTGTTTTGTTGCTCTGAAAAGAACGGGATCCTTACAACGCCAGCAGTGAGGATACTGGTGAATAATTTTCTGGATTGCAAAAAGGCTTCCGGTTTCTTCGAGGTGAATTGCGATTGCCTTGTTTGCGTCATTTGTGGAAAGTCCTGCAAACTGACCTGCTTCCTCAGTCATATAACCCTTTGAGTCAACAGGAACAACGATGGGAATCTGAGGATAGTTTCTGCAAACCTCAAAGTCCTCAACGCCGTGTCCGGGAGCGGTGTGAACGCATCCTGTACCGCTCTCTAAGGTTACGTGGTTACCGACGATGACAAGGGAGGTTCTGTCGATAAAGGGGTGCGCAGTTTCAATAAGCTCAAGCTCGCTTCCCTTTGCTCTGCCGACAATCTCATATTCCTCGATCTTGCCTGCCTGCATTGTTGTTTCAACAAGCTCTTCTGCAATTACATAAAACTCGCCGTTTGCCTTGACAACAGCATAGGTGTACTCAGGGCCGATACAAACTGCAACGTTAGCAGGCAGAGTCCATGTAGTAGTTGTCCAGATTACGAAATAGGTTTTATCAGGATCTGCGCCGATGGCTGAAAGCTTGCCCTTATCGTCGGTTACTCTGAATTTTACATAAATTGAATGGCAGGGATCCTCTGCGTACTCAATCTCAGCCTCAGCAAGAGCGGTTTCGCAGGTAGGACACCAGTAAACAGGCTTAAGACCTTTATAAATATAGCCCTTTTCAGCCATATCGCCGAAAATTTCAATCTGCTTTGCCTCAAACTCAGGTTTAAGGGTTAAATAAGGATCAGAATAATCTCCGATAGAGCCTAAGCGCTTAAACTGATTTCTCTGATTATCAACATAGGAAAGAGCAAACTCTTTACAATGCCGCCTTAAATCAACGGGAGAAAGAACAGCTCTGTCAACTCCGATTTTCTTGATAGCCTTTAACTCGATCGGCAATCCGTGTGTATCCCAACCGGGAATAAACGGAGCGCAGAAGCCAGCCATATTCTTATATTTAATTATAAAGTCTTTAAGCACCTTATTTAGCGCAGTTCCCAGATGGATATCACCGTTTGCATACGGAGGTCCGTCATGAAGGATATACTTAGGTCTGCCCTCGTTTTTCTTGATGATTTTTCCGTAAATGTCCTGCTCGTCAATCTTCTTGAACATTTCAGGCTCTCTCTGCGGAAGACCTGCGCGCATCGCAAACTCGGTCTGCGGCAGGTTTAGTGTCTGGTTATAATCCTGTGGCATCTTGTTCTCTCCTCAAATGATTGTTTATCTTTTTCCTTCGTCGTCCAAATCGTATCCATCGCCAAACTTAAGCGGGCCAAATTTAGATTCTTTTTTATCATCTTTTTCATCAAAACGGCTGAATTTAAATCCACCGCTGATTTTAAAGCCTTCTTCCTCGGGCTCCTCGCCACTGGTTTCCTGCTCGATAATTTCCGGCTTTACTTCCTCTACAGCATCGGGCTCAGCTACTATCTCAGCTGCAGGTTCCTCTACAACCTCGGGTGCAGCAACAATTTCAGCCTCAGCAGCAGGTTCTACTCTAACCTCGTGCTCGATAACATTAACTTCTGTTTCAATTTTAGGCTCTACAGTTTCCTCAGCCTTTTCGCGCTCAACCTCGGGAATGCTCTTAATCATATCTATGTGGGAATTATACATAGTAAGCATCTTGGTTCTGAAAGCATCAACCTCGCGCTTCATTTTATTCAAGATAACTTCCTCGCGCTTAACCTCGTCCTTAACATTTTTGACAATATTTTCGGACTTAATGGTTGCATCGCGCATAATAATTTCAGCGCGGTTCTTAGCCTCTTTAAGAATACTGTCACCAAGCTTCTGCGCGCCAAGAAGCGCTTGACGAAGGCTATCCTCTTCGTTTCTGTATTCCTCTATTTTGTTTGCAAGAACAACGAGCTTTTTTTCGGTTTCTGCCTTTTCGTTTTCAAGAGCAGAAACGTAATCAATAACCTCATTTAAAAAGTTTTCGACATCCTCCACCTTATAGCCAAAGGCAGCCTTGTCAAATTTTTTGTTTTTAATTTCATTAAGTGTATGCACCGAGGAAACCTCCCATTAAATATATTTTTTATAATAAAGGACTAATCTTCCTTTTTTGGTCTTAGCATTACATTGCCCAATCACGAACTTTCCAACTGAGCGGATGGAAACTGTGTCACCCTCATTTAAGCATTTTGATACCGAGGTAATGATCTCGTGATTAACACTTACTCTTTCGGACAAAACAAACTTAGCCGAGTCCGCTCTGCTTTTTGATGAAAGCGCAGCAACCACGCAGTCAAGCCGCATTGAAGAAACGATAACAGTATCCTCTTCAAACTTGTTTTGCGCGCTACTAAGCTCATCTGACGAGCAAAGCCTTAATTTTACGCCGACATTCCCAATCTTTGAAACATTGTCAATAATATGCGATGACATATTATTTTGCAAAGCAACAAAGCTCTTATCCTCGCCCACAAGGATGTCCCCTACTATCTCTCGTTTAATGCCAAGCGACATAAGCGAGCCGAGAAAATCACGGTGAGTAAGCGGTCGGCTATGCGAAATTTCAATGAAATCAATCGGAAATAGGCCAAACTTGTCGTTTACATAACCTGGAAAAACGCCGAACATTCTCCGTTCAGCGTTTTCAAAGCCGCCGTAAAACGCAAGCGAATCTGCGCCTACCGATGACGCGGCAAACTGAGCAATCTTTTGCTGCCGAAGGTCAAGAAACCCCGAAAACTTGGGCACATTTTTTCTATGGCATATAGAAACCAGATCCTCAATATGCGATGCAAAAATCTCTTCCTCGCGGCTAAGATTTAGCTGCCTTAGCGACTCGTTCATATCCCTTAGAAATAAACCCCGCTATTTTCAAGCTCATCAAGCAGGTCTCCCTCAATAGCAACATTGTAAGGAGTAATGATAAATGTTGAGTTTGCAACACGCTTGATCTGACCGTGATTTGCATAAGCAACGCCGCTTAAGAAATCAATAAGTCTTCTTGAAACGTCCTTATTAGTAGACTCAAGGTTAAGAACAACGGTTCTTTTAGAATTGAGGTGATCAGCGATGGTTCTCGCGTCCTCAAAGCGCTCAGGCTTTACGAGAATAACCTGAAGCTGAGTTGTGGCGTGAATATTAACAACACGGTTGCGGTTTTTTTCAGTACCGTAAGAAACAGTTGTGTCGTCAATAGAGGATTCGCTGTTGTGAATTAAATCTTCACCCAATCCATCTCTCTCATTCTCATACTGCTCATCTTCTGCATCTCCGAATAACCTTCCGAAAAATCCCATTTTTCAGACCTCACTTTCTTTATATTAAATCAGTTATATTGACGCTGGCCAAACAAGGCTGAACCTATGCGAACAATGTTAGCTCCCATTTCGATGGCGGCTTCAAAATCTTGGCTCATTCCCATCGAAAGATGCTCCATATATACATTATCTATGTTTTTAGCACCAATGTCAACAAATATTTGTTTTAGGCGGGAAAAATAATTAAGACTTTGCTCTTTTTTCTCACAAATAGGCGGTATAGACATAATTCCCTTTACTCTTATCGCCTCAAGCTCAGCAATTTCTCTTACAAGGTCCTCTGCCCCGTCCGCCTCAATTCCTGACTTTGAACCCTCATCGCCGATATTTATTTCAACAAGAACATCCATAGTCAAATTATTTTTAACAGCGTTTTTGCTTATTTCTTTAGCGAGCTTAACGCTGTCAACAGACTGTATCATACTAACCTTATCAATGATATATTTAACCTTATTGGTCTGCAAATGACCGATAAAATGAGTTTCAGTGCCTGCTAAATAGCTATCTCTTTTATCAAGATATTCCTGAACACGATTTTCTCCGAGCAGGTTTATGCCATTATTTATAGCAACATTTACAAGCTCAGGAGCAACTGTTTTGGTAACCGCCATAATGCGAACCTCCTCGGCGCTTCTGCCGCTCTTTTCTGCCGCAGCGGCAACCCTATCGCGAATAACCTTAAGGTTTTCCAAAACTACAAGCTCAGATGTTTTTTCCGTCATAAAGGTCTGTTCCTTTCACAATAACATCATCAAACGGTTTAAGTGTTCCGCTTCCGTTTGTCGCCTCACAGATAACATAATCCTGCGCCTCATAAAGTATTTCAACCTTTCTGAAGAACATCTGCTGACCTATCAAAACATACACGCCTTTATCCTCATCCTGCATACGAATCGCACTTTTCGGAACTTTATATCCTCTTACCGTTGAAAAAATAATTTCTGCAGACTCCATTCTGGCAGTGCAGAATTTGCCAGTCATATGGTCTGATTTAACAAAGACCGCCATTTTCCCCGCTGCCTCATCAAGTACAACTTGGCTTACAGTTACACTCAATGTTTTATCTGAGATGTCACTAAAGCGCATTCTAAGGGTTGTCCCCTCTTTAATTCTTTCGTGGTACTCATTATCGTCGATAGGCAGCATCATAACATAGTGCCAATTAAAGTCAGTAATAAGTTTCCCAATTGTATTTTCAGAAGCTTCCTCAGGGCTCTGATTATTAATAAAATCTTCAATTTCAAGTGCTGAAAGAGCAGAAATCTTTGAGTACTGAGCTGAATTTTCATATCCGTCAGCAGAAATAACAAAATTCCCGTTAGTTTGGGCATAAACCGACTTCAAAGAAGATTTTATTTTTTTCTTTAGATCTGTAATCTGCGATTTTATTTCAGAAATATAATCGTTAAAATCAGTTTCCTTTTCAGTAATTATATTTCTGCGATTTAAGAGGACCTGCAGCTCGTTTTTACATTGCTCTATTTCATCCGCATCGTTCTGATAAACCGCCTGAGAATACTCTTGAATTTTGTTATTTATCTGTTTTGTAATCTGATCAGCATTTGTTACAAGAACGCTGGACTGATCCTGTGATTCTTCAAGCAGAGTGATCAAATTATTAAGCTCTTTAATCTTTTCGTAATTTATAACATCTGATTCAGAAGCATAAAGCTCAGCAACTGTTCCGCCCGCTCCAACCTTCTCTCCGTCAGAATAAAGGTAGTGAACGATATATCCTTCATGATTGACCGAAACACTCTCCTCTGTTCGCATAAACATTCCGTCAACTTGAATCTTATTTTCGTGAGAAAGCTCGGAAACAGTTTCGGTTTTATAGGGAGAATAGACTGCGCTGTATATCTGATAACCGATAAAAATCAGGATAAAGACAGAAAGCGCAAAAAGCAAAAGAGATTTAACTATTTTTGACACATTTGACACTCTTTTTTCCTCCCTGATCAATTTACTTATATTTTAACATAAAACAAGCTGAAAATCAACATTTTAAGCCATTTAAATAAACTTATCACACAACTCAAACGCTTTAGCTACTACCCCGTCTAAGCCGAGTTCATCGGCGTGCAGCCAATGGATCCGCTCATCCTTTCTAAACCAGGTTAGTTGGCGCTTGGCGTAGTTTCTTGTTGCTTTTTTCAGATTACTTACCGCCTCTTCAAGAGATATTTCTCCGCTTAAATACGGAAAAAGCTCTTTATAGCCTATTGCCTGAACGGCGGTTTTGTTTAATTCGAGCCTTCCAAGGAAGTTTTTCGCTTCCTCTACAAGCCCCATAGCGAGCATTTTATCTACCCTAAGGTCAATTCTGCCGTAAAGCTTTTGCCTGTCCCTATAGGTTATACCAAGCATAAGGGCGTTGTAGGGCGAATTTTGCGCTCTTGAGAGCTTTTTGTGTTCCTTAACGCTGTGTTTAAAGACAAGATTTATTTCAATTCCTCTGATGATTCTGCCGTGGTCGTTTTCGTGAAGTGTTGCTGCATACTCGGGGTCTAAAACACTAAGCTTTTTAAGCATATAGGCTCCGCCGAACATACTTAATTCATTTTTCAAAGAGTTACGAAGCTCATTTTGCTCCTCTGGTTCAAACTGAATATTGTCAACAAGGCTGTTTACGTAAAGCCCTGTTCCTCCGACCACAACAACATTCTTGCCGCGAGAATATATATTCTCAATAGCCTTTCTTGCATCTTCAAGATATTCTGCAACTGAATACTTTCTATCTATATCCACACAATCAATAAGGTGGTGCCTTACACCCTGCATTTCCTCTGGAGAAGGCTTTGCAGTTGCAATATCCATACCCTTGTAAACCTGCATTGAGTCGGCAGATACGATCTCGGCGTTGTATTTCTTGGCAAGACTAATGGAAAGAGCGGTTTTTCCGCTTGCAGTAGGACCGACTATAACGATTATCGGAATTTTCTTATCTTCCAACTCAAATCCTCCTACTGAATTCTGCCAAATCTTTTCTCTATCTCTGTTTTAGAAATCTTAGCGGTAACAGGTCTGCCGTGCGGGCAGTACTTAACATCAGTTTCTGCCTTAAGGCAGTCTATGAGGAACGAAAGCTCCCAGGCGCTACTCTTATCGTGAGCCTTTATGGCACTGCGACAGGCAATGGTATGATACATATCGTCAAGAACCTGCGGAGCGACCTCTTTTTTGCAACTGATAAGATTTGATGCAATCTCTGAAAGAACCTGCGC
Organism: uncultured Oscillospiraceae bacterium; assembly: GCA_964508295.1. Taxonomy (GTDB): domain Bacteria; phylum Bacillota; class Clostridia; order Oscillospirales; family Ruminococcaceae; genus SIG578. Next base: position 10,819 of record CAZDSQ010000037.1, read on the forward strand.
GGTATCCTCCGCCGAAATATAAGCAGGCACAGAGCGGATAATTATATTACCGCTGCCGAAATCATCAATCTCAAAGCCAAGCTTATTGACAGTTTCTATATGCATAGTAAGCGCATCATACTCTTCTCTTGACGGCTTTGTGATAACCGGCTCGAGAAGATATTGCCTTTGCACCTCGGCGTTTTCGGCTTTAAGCCTATTGTAAATAAGGCGTTCGTGTGCCGCGTGCTTATCAACAAGGTACAAGGCATTTTCTGCTTCGAGCAAAATATAGGTTTTAAACAGCTCGCCTATTATTTTTGCTCCTGCAAATCGGTCATCTTGCATCGATGCTGTTTCAGTAGCAACAGTATTTTCCACAATCACGGGCGCAGGCTCACTTTTAGGAATTTCTACAGGTTTGACCTCTACTGCAGGCTCAACCTTTTCTTCAAAAAGAGGATTTTTCACTTTTGAAGAAAGCGGTATTTTATCTGCATCAACATATTTTACAGAATCATCATTTAACTGCTCCGGCATCAAAGATTTGGGCGGAGTATAAACGATTTCCTCTTGTGTTTTCTCGAAAATAGGCTTAAATTCGTTCTTAATTTGCAGTTTTGGTGCGATATTTTCAGTTTGCTGAGGCTTTTCAAAAGCAATTTGCTCTCCTTTGGTTGTAAAGGCTTCGTCCTTTACAAGCGAAACGGGAGTTTTAGGCGCTTCTGATTTGAAAACAAAGTCCGCTTCCCCGCTATCCTCATTAAGAGCATTCTTGCAAGCGAAATAAACCGCATCGTAAATCACGCGCTCGTCAGAAAAACGCACCTCTGTTTTGGTGGGATGTACGTTAACGTCGACAACAGACGGCGCAACCTCAACCATCAAAACGCAGGCAGGAAACTTGCCAACCATTATCGAGCCCTTATAAGATTCCTCTAAGGCGACCATCATAGTAACATTTTTAACAGTTCTTCCGTTCAAAAAGAAGTACTGCATACTGCGCTTTGCTTTGGAGCTCAGCGCTTTGGATATAAAGCCTTCGACCTTTACACCGTTTTTCTCAAAGGAAACAGGTAAAAGCGAGGATGCAAACGCCTTTCCAAAGACGCAATGGATTGCTGAGATGAGTTTTCCGTCGCCAACCGTTTGAATATCTATCCTACCGTCGCGGATAAACTTGAATGCAATCTGCGGATTGGAAACCGCTATCTTTTCAACAACTGCGGCAACGGCATTAGCCTCAGAAACATCCTTTTTCAAGAATTTCATTCTCGCAGGAGTGTTATAGAACAGATTTTTTACAATTATTGTTGTTCCCACAGGGCAACCTGTTTCTTCTTTTGAAAGCACCTCGCCGCCCGCAATTTCCAAATGGCAACCAAAATCGCTACTTGCCCGTCTTGTAATCATAGAGACCTTGGAAACTGCACAAACAGAAGCGAGCGCTTCGCCGCGGAAGCCGAGGGTTAAAATTTCATTAAGGTCATCTTTAGAGCGCACCTTGCTTGTTGCATGGCGAAGAAAAGCGGTTTCGGCATCCTCAAAGGCTATTCCCTTTCCGTCATCAGTAACACGGATAAGCTCTATACCGCCGCTTTTTATTTCAACTGTGATATGTAACGCGCCCGCATCAATGCAGTTTTCTATCAGTTCTTTTACAACAGATGCAGGGCGGTCAATAACCTCGCCAGCAGCAATCAGCTCAGCAATCTGTTTATCAAGCACTCTGATCTCGCTCATTTTTATCTCCTTCTTACTGTTCGTCGGCTATCTTCTTAAGCTCGAACAGAATATTTATTGCCTCTCTGGGTGTTAGAACATCAACGTCTATTGCCTTAATTTTCTGAACCAAAGGCAATTCGTTTGCGGTATCAAAGGAAATCTGGTAGCTATCCGACTCTGAAACTATCTCCTCTTTGACATTTCCCTTAAATTCAATCTCTTTTCCTTGTTCCAAGCTCTCAAGAATTTCCTTTGCGCGCTTTATGATCTCGCTCGGAATTCCCGAAAGTCTTGCAACATCTATACCATAGCTATCGTCAGTTCCGCCTCTTACAATTCGGCGCAGGAATATTATCTCCTCGCCGCGCTTCTTAACCAGAATGTTATAGTTCTTAACATTCGAAAGCTTGTCCTCAAGGACAGAAAGCTCGTGATAGTGGGTTGCAAAAAGAGTCTTTGCGCCGAGTTTTTTCTTGTTTGCGATATATTCAAGCACCGCTCTTGCGATACTCATTCCGTCAAAGGTAGATGTTCCTCTGCCGACCTCATCAAGAATTAAAAGGCTGTCTTTAGTAGCATTTTTAAGTATAAATGAAACCTCGTTCATTTCCATCATAAAGGTTGACTGACCTGAAGCCAGGTCATCAGATGCGCCTATTCTTGTAAACACGCTGTCAACAATGGAAATATTAGCATCTTTAGCAGGAACAAAGCTTCCTATCTGCGCCATAATTGTTATTAGCGCAACCTGACGCATATAGGTTGATTTACCAGCCATATTCGGTCCCGTAATTATAGAAACTGCATTGTCGTTTGTGTCAAGCAGAGTATCATTGGGAACGAACGGAGTTAAAGTAAGTTGCTCAACAACAGGATGTCTTCCCTCTTTAATGCTGATTTCGCCCGAAACGTTGAGCGAGGGGCAAACATAGTTGTTTGTAACGGCAACGTGAGCAAAACTGCACATAACGTCAAGCACAGCAAGCGCCTGGGCAGTTCTTTGTATTCTCTCAATCTGAGCAGTTACCTTGTCTCTGAGCTCTGTAAACAGCTCATATTCAAGCGCTACAGAGCGCTCTCCCGCGGTCAAGACCTTTGCTTCTATCTCTTTAAGTTGCTGGGTTATATAGCGCTCACCGCCCGTCAAGGTCTGCTTGCGGATATACTCCTCGGGAACCTGATCCTTAAAGGAATTTGAAACCTCTATGTAATAACCGAAAACCTTGTTATAACCGACCTTAAGAGTTCTTATTCCTGTGCGCTCTTTTTCACTTGCTTCGATTTTTGCAAGGAAGCCTGCACTGTTTTTAAGAATTTCTCTTAAAGAATCAAGGTCGCTGTTATATCCATCTCTGATATAGCCACCATCTCTTAAGAGTGCGGCAGGCTCGTCAGAAATGGCACTTGTAATCATTTCTCTGATATCATCGAGCGGATCAATATTTGAAAGCAGGTCACAAAGGAGCGCAGAGTTTACGCCAGACAACGTATTTATGATTTTGGGGATCTGCTCTGCAGTATATGCCAGAGAATTAAGCTCTCTGGGGCTTACGCTACCATATACAACGCGGCTCAAAATACGCTTCAAATCGTAAATATCGCTTAAAATCTCGCGGATTTCGCTACGCATAAGGCTATTATCAACAAGTTCTCTTACCGCGTTCTGTCTGCGGGTTATGTCGCTGACGCTCATAAGAGGCTGCTCAAGATAGTTTCTCAAAAGTCTGTGACCCATTGCGGTTTCAGTCTGATCCAGAACCCACAAAAGAGTTCCGTACTTTTCGCCCTTATGCATACTCTGAGTAAGCTCTAAATTATGCCTTGCAGAAATATCAAGATTCATAAACTGCTCGGTCTGATAAATTTCGATTTTATTTAGCTTATTTAATTTGCTGATCTGTGTTTCCTGCAGGTAGTCAATAAGACCGCCAAGAGCCTCCGTTATTAAAGGCTTGCCCTCAATCTTGATTGTTGAAAGAGAGTCAATATTAAAGTGGTCAAGCACATTTGTTTTGGCGTATTTTAAATCAAAAACCTCGTTACTTAAAGTAGTAACCGCCGCTGAAAGTTTGTTTTTCACAAAACCTGTAATATTCTCGTCCTTAGCACTATTTGAACAAAGCAAAACCTCTTTAGGAGAAAATCGGCTAAGCTCGTTTACAATTTTAATAGTTAAATCTCCGTCAGAGAAGTCTGTTGCCTTGATTTCTCCGGTTGAAACATCAGCAAACACAAGACCTGCTCCGCCAAAATCCTTTTTAACGCAGCAGATGTAGTTATTCTTAGTTTCATCAAGCATACTGCCCTCAATAACCGTTCCGGGAGTAACAACGCGGACAACATCACGCTTAACTATTCCCTTGGTTTTTGAGGGGTCCTCTAACTGCTCACAGATTGCGACCTTATAGCCTTTTTCAATAAGTCTGGCAATATACGCCTCACAGCTATGATAAGGAACGCCGCACATTTTGGCGCGCTCCTCCATACCGCAGTTTTTGCCTGTAAGCTGCAGTTCAAGCTCTCTTGATGCAATAATCGCATCGTCGAAAAACATCTCGTAAAAATCGCCGAGTCTGAAAAACAGAATCTGATCCTTGTGCCGTTCCTTGATCTCAAGGTACTGCTTCATCATAGGTGATAATTGCTGTGCCACACAATCTCTCCTTGTGTCAAAATTATTTTTTAGTGACATCCGCTGCAGCCCGAACAGTCACCGCTGCAGCCCGTGCTCTCAGGGATTACAACTGTTTCGGGGTCCTCTCCTGTTAAGGTGAAGTTTAAGAGTAGCTGAACCTTCTGCATCATTTCGTCGACCTTTTTCTTAGCGTCAGCGTACGCAATCATATCATCTGTTTCCATAATAAGCTGATATGCCTCGCGCATTTCGCGGTCAAGCTGAGCAATTTTATCGCTGTTTTTATCGTCGCGGTTTACTTCTCTGTTAAGAGCAATTTTTTTAAGGTTAAAATTGCTGATCTTTTCCTGAAGGTCGGCGTTTTTATCGCTGCGAACTCTTGCCTCTTCCATTGCGATATATTCCTCGCTCTGCTGGATTGCTTTTCCGAGCTCTCTTGCCTTTAAAATAACATCCATTTTATATTCCTCTTTTCTTTTTAAAGCGCCTCTCCCAAGCAGACATAACCCTTGGAAGAAGTTATTTTTACATTAACAAATTCACCGATTTTTTGTTTGCCGGTGTTTTCAAACTCAACCATAACATTGTTGTCGGCTCTGCCGCAAAGCGAGTTTTCTAAAACCCTTCCCTCGCCCTCGCAAAGCACCTTAAAGGTCTTGCTCTTCATTTCGGAAAGCTTTTTATAAGCAATTTCCTCCTGAACCGCAAGCAGAGTTCTGAACCTTTCGCCCTTGCGCTCGTCGCTTATCTCGTCTACCATTTCTGCCGCGGGAGTCCCGGGGCGCTTTGAATAGATAAAGGTGTACAAAAGGTCATACTCAACCTCTTTTACCAGCTTTAGAGTTGCCTCAAAATCCTCGTCCTGCTCATTTGGGAAACCAACAATAATATCGCTTGTGAAGCTTATCTCAGGCATCTTTTCGCGGGCATAACGGATTTTCTCTAGATAAGATTTAACAGTATATTTTCTGTTCATCTTTTCTAAAATTCTGTCAGAGCCGCTCTGAACGGGCAAATGCAGGTGTTTGCATACCTTGTCGCAGGCAGCCATAGCGTCAATAAGCTCGCGAGTTGCGTCCTTGGGGTGAGAGGTCATAAATCTGATTCTGAAATCACCGTCAAGCTCGTTAAGCTTATAAAGCAGCTCGGGGAAAGAAATCTCGCCGTTTTCCTTGCCGTAAGAGTTAACATTCTGACCTAAAAGGGTTATTTCCTTACAGCCTGCGGCAACTACCTCTTTAACCTCGCGGATAATATCACAGCTTTTTCTGCTCCGCTCTCTGCCTCTTACATAAGGAACAATGCAATAAGAACAGAAGTTATTGCAGCCGTACATAATGGGAATCCATGCCTTGCTTGTCCCATCTCGAAGTATGGGAAGTCCCTCGGCGATAACGCCATCCTCGCCGCTTATATCAAAAACTCTTTTTCCGCTCGTAAGCTTAGTATATACAATTTCGGGCAGTTTGTGCATAACGTGAGTTCCAAGCACAATATCAACAAACGGAAAGCTTGCTTTAAGCCTTTTAGCAACCGATTCCTGCTGGCTCATACAGCCGCAAACGCCGATAAGCATATTAGGGCGGCGGCGCTTAATGTTCTTAAGAGCGCCGACATTTCCGAAAACTCTCTGCTCGGCGTGCTCGCGCACGGCGCAGGTGTTGTACATAACAAAATCGGCATTTTCGGGGCTATCGGTCATTTGGTAACCCATAGAGTGCAAGATACCTTTTATCTTCTCGCCATCAGACACATTCTGCTGGCATCCATAGGAATGAACAAAGGCGCAAGGAGTATAGCCCTGCGGATAAATATTATTTAAAAGCTGCCTTACCTTATCGGCAATTTCTCTTTGTTTATCAAGCTCGTCCCGAGGGACAAAACGATTTTTCTGCTTTTCTGACAAGCTATTTCCCTCCGATAATTTAAAACAAAATCTATTACAAGGTATTATTAAAATATTATATCATTTTTTCTTTATCAGTTCAAGATATATTTATTAAAAAAGAGCAGAGTTTTTAACTCTGCTCCACAATATGTTGTTATTTTACTCCAAGATGCTCTGCAAGGCTGTCCTGCGCTCTCAAAGAATAGTCAAACCAGATAACAGCACTATCAAATTTCATCTTATCAAGATTTTCTATCTGGTCCTCGGTAAGCTTTTTATTAGAAACGTAAAGCTGCCTCATAAACTTGCCTTTGCTGATTTTAACCGTTCCCGTTCCTGCCTCGTTGATTTTCTCCCACTCGATATCTTTAAGCGGAATTCTGAAAAGCTCTAATGTTACTCCCCTGTCGCTGATGTTTATTACTTGAGCACCAAGCCCAAACATATAAAGCGCAATAATGAGCGGAATGATTAAAAACCATATTGCAAAGGCAGGCATTGTGCTACCCACAAAAAATTTAATGTATGTAGGAATTTCAAAGAGAATAAGCGCGCCTAACAAAATCGCACCGAACATAAAATTACTTTTTGAACGAAAAATTCTCATTTTTTTACCTCAGTCGACATTTTTTCTTTATTATCTCAAAATTTCTGTTTTATGTCAATATTTTATTGCTCAAATCTTGCCCGCAGCTTCAAAAGTGCCTTCTTTTCTATCCTGCTGACATAAGAGCGGGAGATTTTTAAGAGCGAGGCGACCTCTCTTTGAGTCAGCGGTGTGCTTTGACAAAGCCCGTATCGAAGCTTTACTATTGTTCGTTCCCTCGGGGTAAGGCATTCTGCAACATACCGATAAAGCTTTTCTGCCTTTAACTTTTCCTCAATGTCATCGGCAATATCGTGCTCGTCTGCAACGATGTCTATAAGCGACAGCGAGTTACCCTCGCTGTCAGTGTCAATTGGGTCGCTGATGTAAACGTCCTGCGCGCTTTTCTTAAGGCTTCTGAAATACATTAAAATTTCGTTCTCAATACAGCGAGATGCATAGGTAGCAAACTTGGTTTCCTTCTTGTAGCTATAGCCGGAAACAGCTTTTATAAGCCCTATTGTACCGATTGAGATAAGGTCATCCTGGTCCGCATTGCTTTGGTTGTATTTTTTAACAACGTGGGCAACAAGCCGCAGATTGTGCTCTATAACCTTATTTCTTGCGCTCTCGTCACCCTCCTCGATTTTCTTAAAGCACTCCTTTTCCTCTTTTAAAGAGAGTGGCTTCGGAAAGCTTTCGCCGCTTAAGTGCAGAGCAAAATGAAAGACACTGCAGAGCATATTAAGTAGCTCTAAAAACATAAAATCAACCCCTTTGATATAAGATATATTCAAAAATAGGTTGTGTTTTGTATGTCCTAAAAAAGAAAAAAGCCTGATTTGAGGCACACTCCGTAAGGAAGTGTGCCTCAGCTATATTCATGCAAAGCACGAG